>JAITJR010000102.1 GCA_031278855.1 Mycoplasmataceae bacterium
AATTACTGATTTTTTTCATCAAATCAATAATGAATCACCTACTTTTATGAATATCAATAAATTAATTATTCGTACCGAAGACTTTAAACGCTCTCCAGCCATGAAAATATTGCGAATAAAATAATCTTTACAACATATAATCCTTTGATAATGAGTAAGACAAATCAGAACGACACTTATCTTGGTATAGAGTTGGGCTCCACAAGAATTAAAGCAGTTCTCATTAATAACCATAATGAAGTATTAGCATCAGGTGTTCATGATTGAGAGAACAAGTTTATTAATGGTTATTGAACTTATGCTGAAAAAGATATTATTAGTGGGTTACAAAATTGTTTTAAAAATTTAAAAAATGATTTCTATAAAAAATTTAAAATAACATTGTCAAGACCAAAATCTGTTGGTATATCAGGGATGATGCACGGTTACATTGTGTTGGATAAAAACGATAAAATGTTAGTCCCTTTTAGAACCTGACGTAATACTTCTACTAAAAATGCCGTTGAATTTTTATCACCATATTTAAATTTTAATATTCCTCAAAGGTGAAGCATTGCCCATCTTTATCAAGCTATCTTAAACAAAGAATCACATGTGTCTAAAATAAATTACATTACCACAGTGGCTGGTTATATTCATTTTTTATTAACTGGTTCCAAAGTAGTTGGCGTGGGTGAAGCCAGTGGGATGTTTCCGATTGATTCTGAAACCATTGATTACGATGAAGTAATGGTTGAAAAAATTAATCGACTATTTAAAAAGAAACATCTGCCTTTTACGGTTAAACAAATCTTTCCTAAAGTTTTAGTCGCTGGACAAAAAGCAGGTATTTTAACAAACCAAGGAGCCTTGTTACTTGATCCACAAGGCGATTTGCAACCCAGAGTTTTATTTGCCCCACCCGAAGGAGATGCTGGCACAGGGATGGTTTCCACAAATGCCGTTAAACCAAAAACTGGTAATGTTTCCGCAGGAACTTCTGTGTTTAGTATGATTGTATTGAATAAGAAATTATTGAAATGATACGAAGAAATTGATATTGTCAATACACCAGATGGTTTGCCAGTGGCGATGATCCATTGCAATAATTGTTCAACTGATATTAATAACTGAATTAATATTTTTCAAGAATATAACAAACTAATTAATGTTAAATTGAACCGGAATGATATTTTTAAAAAAATATTTAATAACACATTGCATAGTGACATAGATAGCGGCTATATTTTTTCTTGTAATTATTATTCGGGTGAACCTGTTACAAATTTCTATGAGGGTAGACCAATGTTAGTTTGACATGCTAATTCTAAATTAACACTTGCCAATCTATTTAAAACATTTTTGTACACATCTTTGGTTACCTTAAAAATTGGATTTGATTTCCTGAGAAAGGAAAATGTTTCAATTGATAGCATTGTCGCTCATGGTGGTTTATTCGCTACAGAACGAATTGGCCAAAAAATCCTAGCGGCGGCATTAAATACCAAGGTTACTGTTAATAAAAATGCCTCTGATGGTGGTCCTTATGGGATGGCATTATTAGCCAAATATATTTTTTATAACAAAATAAAATTACCTATTTTTTTAGCTAAGGACCCATTTAAAAATGTAACAGGCATTACTTTAAAAGCTTCGCGTCAAGAGATTAATAGTTTTAACAATTATGCTACCTTGTTCAAAAAAGGCTTGCATATTGAAAGAGAAGCAATTAAACAGATAAAAGATTATCATAAGTAGGAGAAAATAATATGACAAATAATAAAAAAGAATTTTGATTCGTTGTGGGAACACAACAATTGTATGGTAAAGAAACCATTGCCCAAGTTAAAAATCATGCGCAGGAAATGACTGATAAATTAAATCAAGTTGGTAATTTACCTTTCAAAATCAAATTTGTAGGCACAGCCGAATCCGCAAACGGCATTACTAAAATAATGAAAGAAGTTAATTATCGTGATGATGTAATAGGTTTAATAACTTGGATGCACACTTTTTCACCAGCCAAAATGTGAATTCAAGGTACTAAACTATTGCAAAAACCATTATTGCACTTTGTAACCCAGTACAATGAAACCATTCCTTGAAATTCTATTGATATGGATTTTATGAATTTAAATCAAGCCGCGCATGGTGATCGTGAATACGGTTTCATTAATGCCAGATTAAAAAAACATAATAAAGTGTTGGTAGGTTATTGAAAAAATTCTAATGTCCATAAACAATTAGCTCAATGAATGGATGTAGCAAATGCATATAACGAAAGCAATAATATTCGTGTAGTGCGTTTTGGTGATAATATGCGTCATGTCGGTGTAACTGAAGGCGATAAAATAGAGGCACAAATTAAGTTTGGATGAACAGTTGATTACTATCCTGTTAATGATTTAATTGCTGAAGTTGAAAAAGTGTCGCAACGTGAAGTTGATCAATTGTTTAATATCTACAAGAAAATGTATACATTTGAATATGGCAAATATCCAAAAAATAAGTGAGATGTACAAGTTAAATATCAAGCGAGATTAGAAATTGCTTTAAAACGATTTTTGCAGAAAGGGAATTACAATGCTTTTACTACCAACTTTGAAGACCTTGGTACATTAAAACAACTTCCAGGATTAGCTGTACAAAGATTAATGGCTGAAGGTTATGGTTTTGCAGGCGAAGGTGATTGAAAAACAGCAGCTATTGATCGTTTACTAAAAATAATGTCTCATAATACAACCACTGGTTTCATGGAAGATTACACCTATGAATTTAAACAGGGAAATGAATATAGTCTACAAGCACACATGCTAGAAGTTGACCCGACATGAGCGATTGATAAACCTAAAATTTTAGTAGCACCTTTAGGTATTGGTGGTAAATCTGATCCAGCCCGTTTAATTTTCAATGGTAAGGCAGGAAATGGCGTGGTGGTTTCCATGATTGATTTAGGTGATAAATATAAATTGTTAATTAATGAGGTGGAAGCATTCACCCTTACTACTCCTGCCCCTAAATTACCAGTCGCACGAGTCACTTGGAAAATTAAACCTAATTTTATTGACGGTATTAAACAATGAATCCAAACAGGTGGCGGGCATCATACTGTAGCAACATTAGCTTTATCGTCTAACCAAATCATTGATTGAGCTAATATGGTAAATTTAGAATATGTCCTCATTAAATAAAACAAATTTACATAATTTAAGAAAAATGGTTTGTGAAGCAAACATTAATTTAGTTAAGAATAAATTAGTCATTTTAACTTGGGGTAATGCCAGTGCGGTTGATCGCGATAATGATTTAATGATTATTAAACCTAGTGGTGTGCCTTATGAACAACTCACACCTAATAAAATGGTAATATTGAAAATATCAACAGGTGAGGTTGTCAATAAACAATCTTTATTACCATCTAGCGATGCACCGACTCACTTGGCTTTATACCGAAAATATGGCGAAATCAATAGTATCATTCACACGCATTCTCCTTATGCCACGGCTTTCGCTCAAGCAAACAAAAAGATCGTCTCATTGGGAACAACCCACGCAGATTATTTTTATGGTGATATTTTATGTACACGAAAAATGACTAAAGCTGAAATTCAACAAAATTACGAATATAACACTGGTAAAGTAATTATTGAAATGTTATCAAAAAATA
>JAITJR010000096.1 GCA_031278855.1 Mycoplasmataceae bacterium
TCCCGCCACCAACTGAATCACTAACTCCAAATCAGTATCAGGCCAAAGCACATTGGTCATCCCTCCCACCACTAACGGTTTAATCTTTTTCTTGCGCGCTAAGTCCAACGCCGATTGCAGCTGCTCCACCTTTGTTACCTGCCAAAACCACTTCGCCCGCCCCCCAATTTTGAAACTTGACAACTCACGCAAATCCACATTTTCTCTCATCATGCTATTATTATACTCTCCCCAACCCTAATTTTCCCAAATGTATCGTGACCTAAACATTAACGGTTGCAATTGCATTTAGAACTCAGGCTGGGCTACCGCACCCCAATGGAGGTGTATAATTTATTAGTTAGTAAAGAAAGGTTTAATTGTTGCATTTGCAACTAGAATTCAGGAAGAGCCGAAATTAACCATGAACAAACCCATGATTATTGCCCACCGTGGTAAAAATGAATTTTTTCCCGAAAACACCTTAATTTCTTTTCAAGAAGCTATCAGAACGGGAGCCGATGGCGTTGAACTTGACGTCCAGTTTACAAAAGACAAGGAGTTGGTAGTACATCATGATTATTTGCTTGGCAACACAAATAATGGGGAAGGTTTTGTATTTAATAAAGACTTGAGTTACATTAAATCTTTAGATGCTGGTAGTTGGTTTGATACTAAATTTGTGAACGAGAGAATACCAACTCTCAATGAAGTATTTCAAAATTTTGGTGATGCAATTAATTATGAAGTAGAGCTAAAAGCTTTTGACAGTGAATTTCTCCACTCCGTTTTGTCACTTATTGAGAAATATGACCTTTTTGATCAAGTAGAAATTACTTCATCAAATCAACCATTAATAATTGCTGCAAAAAAGATAATTCCAAGAATTAAGTTAGGGATTTTTATTGCTGCAAAACAGTCTTGGATGGACACGGAGATTGCTCAAAAAATAGCCACGTCACAAGTGATTATGGGGAATTTTGATGTTGCACACTGTCCGCTTGAAATTATAACTAAAGAATGGATTGATTATCTTCATTCAATCAAGGTAAAAGTGCATGCAGCAAATTGCGATAAAACGGATGATCTGAAAACAGCATTTAAGTTTAGGGTAGACCAACTCTCAACAAATAAATTAGAGAAAGCACTTGCTTTGAGAAAATCGTTTCTTTGAAAATAAAGTTAACGAGGCTCATTCAACATAATATCTTCACCTATTATACTTTCAATACCTAAGGGTGTTAAGTCTAACTTAATGACTCAAAGTAAAAAGTTCTTGCACTAATTTTTTCTCTGATTCTAAAACATTCCACTCCGGATCATGTTCAAATCGATGCAAAAAAACTTCAAGCGGTAAAATTTTAGGATTTTTTTGAGCTAACAAATCATTATAACCCAATTTTACCTCTCGTAAATCATCGGGTAGTGTTTTTTTCAACTGTACGATAAATTCCTGATAAGCATCATAATCATCCCCCACCAACTCCACTTCAAGATGTGGTGGTAAATTTTCCACCAAATCAACGGTCACTGTGATATTCTTTTTTGTATCAGTAAAAACACTCCTCTTTTTGCTAATAATCATGCATGGACTAAGACCATAATTTGACAAAATATTATTTATGTTATTTTCGTTTTTCACTTTTGTTTGGCTAAGTTGCAATCGATTTACAATCAAATTATTGAGTTTCACCAAGTCAATATTTTGCTGCTCATCAAGTAAAGAAATTTCTTCAATTAATCTTTTTCCCATCGCATTCACAAACAAAGACTTGAATTCTACACTTTTGAGTACCCCAAATAGAAAGCGTACCCGCAACCCCCTTTTCAAATTCATAATTTTACAATCTTCATTGTCCCAATAAACATCCCTTAACTCCTCAAAACCATCACGTCGTAAACCAAATTTCTCTATTATCTTCTCAATTTCTGCCACCGTCCATTTCTCATTAAAAGAGAATTTTTGCTCCATTTCCAACACTTTTTCGATGAATTCTCCACCAATCCGAACACTTTTACTTTTTAATTTCCTTTGCATGCTTTAATTCATGATTATATACCCAATTATCTTTTTGTATGCCATCCACTCTGTTTAGCCACCTCTTTTATGTTACAATTCATTTTTAATGATAACCAATAATAGGTCTCAAGCATTAAGCGTTAAACAGTATCATAATTTTGTTAATAATATTCAAGAATATATCAATAAATCTCTAAAAACAAATGTTGTTTTTGCCGCCAAAAAAATAACATCAAGTAAAAATATTTATGTTCTTGGTAAAGGCACATCTAATTCAGCAGCTTTATTTCTTACTCAAGAATTAAAAAAAATTTACTTTGATAAGCAAGTCGACTATATAGTCAATTTTGTTTCTATTGAAAATGATTTAGATATAAATGATTTAATCATCCTAATTAGCTACACTGCCAGCACCAACGACGCTCTCAAGGTAATTAAAAGTGATAAACAGGCTAGTTTGCTTTTGATTACGGCAAACGACAGTATTAAGACAGACAAAGGTAATATTAGTATATTAAAATTATATCCAAAGAAAGAAAAATTATTTTCTAGACCCGCCAGTTTAATTAGCGCACAGATAATCTGTCATAAAATCATCTGTCAACTTACAAACATACCTATGTATGATAAGAAACAAATTAATCAAATTGTTAAAGATAAATTTTCCCAAAGAGAAATAATTACTTCTTTGGCGCAAACAGAAAATGTGATCGTGATTTATAACCATGATAATAAGCCATTCGCTTCTGCTTTATCTTTAATTTTAAACGAAGGGATTTGTAAATCATCATTTTATTTTTCCATTGACGAATTCATTCACGGTTGGTGGGTGCCAATTTTTGCTCATCCTTCAAAATACATCTTTTTCGTTTTAGCATTAGATAATATGAGTTTCAAAAAAAATAAAGATTTTTTGTTAAGTTCTAAAGTTAAAACATACTTTTTACCCACTATTAACAATAAAGAGCTTCAGGGACTATATTATTTGTTGCAAATAATTTATCTTATAGATAATTATAATCAAAAATATAATTATGATTTGAATAACCCGATTGGCAAAAATGATATCAAAAAAATTTACTAATGCCACAAACTAAAAAATTAAAGTACGATAATTTGATTTATCAAGTGTTTACTAGGAAATGTAAAAATCCTTTTATGGTTAGCATCGCTGGCGGTAGTGCTACGGGCAAAACAACTCACGTTACCAGAGAACTTTTTAATTTATTTACCACCAAAAAACTTCAACCAGTTATCATCAATCAAGACAATTTTCAAATTGGTCGACCTTTCGTAAACACGCATCAGAGTCGATACAAATGGGATGATCCTGATAATTTTGACCTAAAATTATGCCACTATACCCTAAAAAAACTTATTGATACGCATGTATGTTTGCTACCAATTTTTGACCTCAAACAAACTTGCCGCATTGGCACTAAATTAGTAAAAATCCAAAGTAATAAAAATGTTATTTTATTTGAGGGACTATATAGTTTTTTTGACGAAAACTTGCTTGAACTGGCAAACTTTAGAATATTTGTTCAAGCTCATTTTTACGCCCGAATGATTAGGAGAATTTTTAGATTTATTTATGATTTTGACTTGCCACAATTTGATGTTGCTGTCAAACAAATGGTTCTTAAAGTTGAGTTAGCTAATAAAGAGCAGGTCTCTAGGCAAAGAACTAAAGCAGATTTAATCATAACTTCTCCTTACTCATTTACACAGACGCTTAATCACTATCAGTTAAAATCAAGAATAATTTTTGCCCCCCCTTTGGGGGTTGAAATTTATCGAATTGAACCAGAAGAAAACTTGCAAATCCTAATTACTCTTCACCATCAACAACATTATTTTAACCTAACTTACAAAAACATTAATTACTATCAAGCAAAAATCAGTTACGATGTAGTTAGGGCTTTAAGTCAGATTGACCCCTATTCATTCGACTAATTGGATTTTTAATAATCTGCTCGTCCCTAATAATAGCGTAAGGGTCTTGTTGAAATGAGGTAGAATAATTACTCGTCAACATTCTTCTTGCTCTTGTTTTTACGAGATTTAACCGATGATCAGCTTTTTGAGCATGGTATTCCTGTGGTGAGCACACTCTTAAAAAAGGTGAGACCCTAATAAAACTATTAGCTAATTCTTGTTCTAAAAAATCTGAATCTGCTCCCGCCTCGTCCAATATTTGACCCATCCTTCTGTTATTAGTAATACTCATTGCAGAAAAATGCACCTTACTTCCAGCTAGAGTTAGTAACCAACCGACATCAACCATTGATGTCGCAGAAAATATACCGTCATCCAATAAGAACACATCTTTATCCATAAATGATATAATTTTATTATCAATTATTTGAACAATTGAGTTAGCCTGTAATCGTAAGTCGCTATTTGAATACTTTGAATAGTGAGCAGATACATATTGTGGGCGAACATAAGCTGAGGAGTAAATTTCTTTTAAAAAAAAGTCCAAAAAAAACGGTAATTCTATTCCACCATAATGCAAACCAACAACACACACGTTTGATAATTTTATTTTTTTCAAATACATGTCTTTTGCTAACGCTCTAGCATAAATAGCGTTTTGCAATGGTTGATTAGCTTCAGGAATTCCCCTGATAAATTTTCGTGGCAACAATTTATTTTT
>JAITJR010000101.1 GCA_031278855.1 Mycoplasmataceae bacterium
GAAGAAAAACATTAATTAATTTTAGATATACATTTTACCGACGAGACTTTTTTACAAGAAAAGCTTGATTTTTCAATCCCAAACTGGCATTTTTTTGACTTCAAACTGCGAAACTCAGGTATTATAATTGTAGGATAAAATATGCCTAACAAGTTAGAAGTAATGATGGAAGAAATTCTTCAAAAGAAATTTAGTAAGCGCATCCACTCTGGTTACGATCCTGAAGATGTTGATAATTTCTTTGATTATGTCATCTCTTATTTGAACGACATTAATATCGATTCAAATCGTCTTTACGCTGAATTAAAAAATTCGCAATTAGAAAATCATAGGTTAAAAGAACAGTTACAACAAAAAACTAGCACCATTGATGCTTTGAACGGTCAAATTGAATATTTTCATAAAGAAGGATACAGCAACCTGCGTCAATCTCAAGAAATGCTTCACGTCCGTAACAAACTTAGTGAAATAGAAAAAAACTTAAAAAAGTAATTTACCAAAATTAGGACAAATTTTAGATTAACTCTGGATGCATTTGTGGTTATTTTTGCTAATAATGATCTCCATAAAATTCAGGAGGTAAATTATGAATTTTGTTGCCATCATTGGTATTGTAGAAAATTTAACAGAGTCAACTTTAAATGACAATCGTACACTATGCATCAAAGTGGAGAAAATATCGCAAGATCACACGGATGCAGACTGATATGATATTGTCAATGTGAATTTGGATAAAGAAATGTTCCAACAGGAAATTAATAACATCTCAAGGGGATGCATTATTGGTATCAAAGGAAGAATCAAATTTATTAATGAACAAATGCATTTAATTGGCGAAAGAGTACAGGTATTTTAGCGGGGTAAATATTGAGTAAGTTGACCCTGAATTAATTTTGACATTTAATTCAAGGTCAATTTGCAATTTGCTATTTCATAATGTTTGTGGGATAAAACTACATCTTATAATTTTGACATGCATCCGTAGCTCAGTTGGATAGAGTACAAGTTTCCTAAACTTGGTGTCAGGAGTTCGAATCTCTTCGGGTGCACCATATATAAAAACTATTTCGCAATAGTTTTTATTTTTTTAATAATAGCTTGAGTACATTCAGGGTGAATCGATGTGCCGCTAGCGATGACTAAATTATTAATGTTTTGAAAAATACTTGGTTCTACATCTGCCACACTAGTAATTAATTTAGTATTAATTTGGTAATGCTTAGCAAAATCAACTAGTTGCTTAACATTATTGGAACGTTGATCACCAATAATAATTAATAGATCAGCATCCTTTAATTTATGGATGTATTCATAACGAATCCGCATCGCTTTACAAGTAGTATTAACATAGTGTAAATTACTATTGTTTTTTAACAATACATCTTTAACTTGTTCTACTAATAATTCTGAGAAAGTGCTTTGATTAACTAAAGCATATTTTTTAGTCGCATCTCATTTGATTTTTTGGGCATCGGCTGGTGATTCGATTAGTTGGATATAGGGACTAAAAGACATCACTGTCTGTGTTTCTGGATGACCATTGGTACCGTAATAAATAATTCGATAACCTTGCTTAATCAAACGTCTAATCATATTAAAATTGTTTAGTAAATTAGTACAAGTTAAATCGTAGAATTGTTTGAAGTGGGTATTGGTATAGTCAAGGGCATCTTGTGGTGTGCCGTGAGTTGAAAGAACAATAACAATTTGTGGATCTTTAATTTTAGTCAAGAGTTCAAGTCTAGTTTTATTTAAATCATCCAAAACAACAACACCTTGTTTTTGGACAGAATCCATGATAAATTGATTATGAACTAATCAACCTACTAAATAAATCTTTTGTTTCTTATGTTTGGTGATAATTTTTTGGAGCGTTTGGACAGCATGAGCCACCCCTGAACATCAACCGATTGGCTCTAAAATATTAATTTTCATTATGAGTATGTAAGCTCCAGTTCACTGATATCAAATATTTTATAAAGATATTTTCATGGAAATTTTCGCATCTTCATCATAATTTTAGCATAATGTGAGTGATAAGCTTGAGTAACATTATTATATTCTTGTTCCGATCACGTTAGGAGACGTGTATATTCCAAAGTCATCTGATGATTGTAATCCAAATTGGAGTTCATTAATTGCACTAGTCCTTCGATTTCTAACTCAATGTTGTTGAAGGTGTAATAATTGATATCTTGTTCAATGATATTAGCTGATAACTCGTTGATAATTTTGGGCATTACTTTATGGTATTTTAAATAAAGTACAGCAACAGAATTTTGGCGATAACGTACTATCTTCAACAGGTTACGACGTAGTAAAGTAAAACTTTCGATTGATTGTCCTGCTAATGCTTCAAAACGACGTTTGTAAAAAATGGGATAGAGCAATAAGCAACTTAATAAAAATAAGAACTTTTCGCGACTATGGCCGTTCGTTTTTCAAATACTATATTTTGTGAGCATAGTTAAATTGGTAGATAACCACATAAGTTTACCATATTTAATGCACGATAAAGTTTGAATAGTTATTTTGCATATTTCCATTAAGGTTTTGTTATTAAAAGTAAAACCTGTTGGTAATTCTCCGTCTATGCTTAAAGTGCCGTTTGCACTCATATTTATAGGCATCCTGATAAGGCACGGCTAAATCGCACATTCCTTCGATGTTCAATGTTTTATCAGAGGTTGGGGTTGGTTCAGGTTGATTATTTTGAATGCAACTTGCTTACATTAGTAGCATTTATTCGTTTTGATATTACAACTACTGGCTAATAAATTACTTACCTTGACCTTCCAAAATCCTGCTCCAAAGTTTTTTATTTTCTTCAATTGGTGTACCAGATGAACCGCCACCTTGATTTTGTTTAGATCTAACTAATAACAATTCTTCCATCGGTCTTTCCGAGCAACATTACATTGTATTCAGCTACATTTCTGATTGCCAAATCGTAATTGATTCTAAAATCTTGTGAATTTGATTGTTCCCCGTAAATGCAAGATAGCATTTTATTTTGTATTTTCGCATGTATGTTTTTTGAATTTAAATAATTCAATTCATTTCGACATAATCAAAAATATTTCTCACCTTCGTCTTTTAAGATTT
>JAITJR010000050.1 GCA_031278855.1 Mycoplasmataceae bacterium
AGATATTTCAAAATGTCAACACTATTTTTCGCTTCGCTACCACCAATAGAAGAAAAAGTAGATTGAATGGCACTAGAAATAAAATCTGCTAATAAAGGTGGGATCGAAAGCAATGAAACTGTTAAAAATTGCTTGGATTTACCGTATTGTTCATTAAACATTAATTGATAGGTGCCAATCATGCTAGCCCCTACACCTACTCCCAGTGATTGAATGACATTAGTAGTAGTAGATGGGTAAATAATGATCGGTATATAAGTAATTAATCCAATGGAAAGAGCCAAATAAATCATTGATTTACGTGACTTTCTACGATAAGTAAATCAATCAGCAAATATTCGTGCGAATATTCCTATAAATCCATAGGCTGCCATTGGTAGTCATAACAAAATTAAACGTTGATCTATCGCCTTTTCCATTACTCCAGTGTATTGCCGTAATAACATTAAGGGGATCCAAAATAATGTGTAACACACAAATAATAACTTGTAACCTTTTTGTTCAATTTTAATCAAGCGTATAACCAAAATAGCTACGGTAATAGCTATTATGATGACGGCGATATTAAGATAAATTGGCAAATACGGCATAACTAATAAAAGTTTGTATGACTTCTTTCGTGTGACTAATTTATAGCATAATAATTACATCAAATGGGTAACTATTCACCGACGCGTGCATGCACATACATGCGACCATATTTAGCGAAGCTAAATAAAAATCATGGATCGATTGTATTGGGAAAATTTCAAGGTGGCGAGTTGGTTGCTTTCATCAGTTTCTATAAATCCGAAAAATAAGTGATGTTTATAAAGTAAATATAAGAATATTATTCCCTCGGTGAATAGTTACAGAGAATTTGACATTTTGCTAAAATGTGGTATTATATATGTGCGACGGTAAGTTGTGGTCATCTACGATCAACGTAGATCTGCGGTGAGGCGAAAGCCTGGTGATTACGTGAATCCGAGTCCTGCAGGGTCTTGGACTTTAAAGCCCAACTGAATGATGCGAATCACTTATGTGGTTCGCATTTTCTTTTATAATCTCCGCATGTTTCAAAAACCTAATACCATCATTGCATGTTTGCATTCAGAGCGTTCTGATTACATCCTAGAATTAAATAAATTTATTCGTAAAAATGATCCAAATATTACAATTTTGGCCACTGAAAATAAGAAAATATATGCTAAAGGCCAATGAATAGGAATATATCGACCATTAATTTGCTTTGATTACAATCCTAAAAAGGATCAACAGTTCTGTTTTTTTATGACTGGTAATAAAGATTATCATAAACGCGATGATCCAAGATTTTATTTTTTTGATTCTAACGATAAATTAAGAATTGATAATCCAATCTGAATTCCAACTAGATACTTGCAGAATTTAAATTTTGTAAATTTAAAACAACAAGCAAATAAAATTGTTAAATGAAAGATTTACAATATCGAGCAACAATTTAATCAGGCCATTAAAAACAAAGATGAAATTTTCAACCAATATTTAAATATAAAATATGCAAAAGAAGTTACAAATGAATATATTTTAAAATGTCACGAACAAATGACTGCGCGAGATATTCTTGACGAAAAATTTTGTGGTCTCGAGCTAAAAAAAATAAAAGAACAAGAAATTAAAAAAGAGAAAGAAAATACTAATGAATCTATACCAGAAATAGATAACGAATTTAAAAGATAAATACTTTAACAGATGTAATTCGACTATAGAGAAAAACTATCTATAGTGGATACTATAGAGAAACCAGAACCCACTATAGAGAAAAACTGTTAAATTTAGAAAGTGAGACACATTAAGTGTTAGAATGCCAAAAAACGATATTAACGATTTGAAAGCATTGGCAGCGGATATAAACATGACATCGAGCAGGTTTGCATACCAAATTTTAACTGAATATGTGGCTGATATCATGAAAGCAAGAGCTGAACAAAATAGACTTAAATAAGTAATTAATATTTCGGTGAATAGTTACCCAAAATCCCGAGAAAAGTACCTACATTGCTTAAATCGGAATAAATTCTAGGTAATTTAATTTTTTTTCGTAGGTATTTAAGTACCTAAATTTTAGCGTAAAATTTCTAACTTTTAAAAAATTTACATATTACATAGTAAATATGTAAAAAATAATTTAAATTATTTTATGGTGATTATTCGGGATTTTGGGTTGCTTGTTTGCATTCAGAGCGTTCTGATTACATCCTAGAATTAAATTAGAATATTTTTAAAATCATTTATCTCTACTAGTGTAAGGGATAATAACATTATTCTTGCGTACTCGCTTAGCTTTATATGCTTTACCCAAAGCATCAGCCACTTTCATGGCTGCGAATACATCTTCTGGGGTAACTTTAAATGGCATATTACCCATCGGTACACCAGGCCCAGTTGCTTTAGTTGCAATTGCCATCAATTGTTGATCATTGACATTAGCAATGTGTAAATCTTCAAAGGTGATTGGCAAACCAACGTTGTAACAAAATTTAATCACTCTATCAATTTCTTCTTTATGTGCATTTTCTAATACTAAATGAGAGATGGTACCAAAAGCCACCTTCTCACCGTGGAAATTTTTATGTACATCTGGAATAATACCTAAAGCATCTTGAATTGAATGTGCCGCTCCTAATCCGCCCGATTCAAAACCAATGGTGGATAAATATGTATTAGCTTCAATTACATTTTCCAAAGCTTTAGTCGATACATTTAGCTCACACGCTACCATTGCTTTCTCACCGTCTGCCATAATAGCATCGTAACATAATTTAGCTAAAGCATAACCTGTCATCGATTGTTGGGCGTGTCACTCAGTAATATTACGTTCTTCAGTACGATGGCAACTTCTTGCCTCAAAATAGGTTGACAATGCATCGCCTAATCCACATGCTAATAATCGGGCTGGTGCTTCAGCAATAATATTACAGTCTACGATAACAATATCGGGTGATTTATTAGGATAGTAATATTGATCAAATTCACCATTTTCTTTATAAATAATAGCTGAGTGTGAACAAGGAGCATCTGTCGATGCAGCAGTAGCAAACACTACTAGTGCTGATTTGTTCATAAAAGCTGCTACTTTACCAGTATCACAACCTTTCCCGCCACCAACTGTGACAATACAATCAGCCTTTTTAGTCTTCATTAGTCCTGCCACTCGTTTACATTCCTTCATAGTACATTCACCGTGAAATAACTCAAAGTGGATTTTAATCTTTGGGGCAATTTTCTTAAATGATTTAGTAATCGCAGGGGTGCATTTATCTCATACTAATTTATCAACTAAAAAGAAAAATGACGTTCCTCAATCCTTAATGTCATTTGCAATATTATTAATTTCGTGATTACCTTGTATATATCTTAAAGGTGAACCAATTATTTTCGCCATATATAGCTCCTTAGAATTTTGTAAATATATTATTACATAGTAATATGTAATAGAAAATAATTTGTCATTTGTAATTTTTTAATGACTATTCTCAAGATTTTGGGTTTTTGTACTAATATATTGGTGCAGAAACAGGTTTACCGTAAGTCTAAAAACTTATTAAAGAGCACTTGCAGATAATGTGAGTGCTTTTAATTTTCTTAATGTGCAGGTTTAATGTTGCTAAATATCAAAGTTTTTATTCAAAGTATGATTGAGTAGCATTATCGACAATAATTTTCTATATCCCGAGTTTAACCGCCATCGCTTTTCCAGATTCGCTTGTATCCATCGGTAAGGACGCATTCGATCGCTGTGCGGCACTAGCTGCTGTTGATCTTTCTAAGACAAAAGTCACTACCATCGTCCAGACTGTCTTCTATCGTTGTACGAGTTTAACAACTCTTAAACTTTCCAGTGCCATGTTTGTCAGCGGAAACAGTGCTTCCATCGGTTTTGATGCCTTCTATAATTGTGTGAAGCTTCGCGAGATTTTTATCCTGGATGATGCAGCGGCGATACCGGGTGGACAATGTTCTAAAGCTGCCTTCGCTAGGTGTTCCGAGAGTGGCACAATTTATTATTCGGGTAGTGCGCTAGGTTTAGTTGCTAATTTTAAAAATATGTTTTTGGCTTTAAGTAATTGATCAGTATCACCATAAGATACAACACCGTAATAATCAAAAGTGCGAGATTTTTTTGAATAAATGCTTTACAGAATATACCCAACAACGATTAGTTTCAAAACTTTATCTATTCTCAACATATCGTATGACCATTTGAACCACTGACATTTGACTATAGTCGACATACTTTAGAAGGTATTAGATATTTTTCACAGAATGTCTAAAGCAATTATGTGAAAATGATGTATACTCATTACCAGAACAAAATGTTAAATCGTTTTTGATTTTCATTTTCCCAGTATCTTATTGGAGATGTGGGAACAGCTTAAATAACAATTGGTTGTTGTTTCAGAATAATGAAATGGCAACATTTTTATTCCTAACCAAAATTTTCACATTAAAATAAAAAAAGGAGAAATAAATATGAAAATTAATTTAAAAGTTAGAAGCTTTAAAAGATTAGATAATCCAAAAGCAATTGATGATTTTGAAAGAAAAAATTTACGTTTTAAAAACGTTTTTTATGTAAATGTATTGGATATTAAAAAAGAATTAGGGGATCAAATGAGAACAAATCCTCGCTCACAAAAATTTACTCAAAGTGTAGCAAAAAAAATATCTGAAACACTTATTTCACAAGATAATTTTCACGAACTAAATAGAGGAGTAGTTTTTTCTGTCAATAGTATTAATTATGATAATCAAACTAAAATTGCATCGCTAGAATTTATAGATGAAGATGTGCACGGTAATATTGATGGGGGTCATACATTAAAAATAATTATTCAACTTAATGAATTTTTAGAATTTTACGATAACAAAACAATTGAAACTCTGAACGATGAAAATATTTTCAAACAGACATATATAAAAAATGAATCCGATATAGATGTATCTGAATGAAAGAATAACGCTTCAAAAAATTATGTTTCATTAGAAGTATTTAATGGTTTAAATACTAATGACATTTTGCAACTTGCGGAAGCCAGAAACACATCAGTCGAAGTCGATCAGAAATCAATTTTAAATTTAAATAAAAAATTTGAGTTTATTAAAGAAATATTTCAAACCGAACCATACTCTAATAGGATCCAATACAAGCAAAATGAAAGAAATGATAATAAAAGAATGATTGATGTAAGAGACATTATTGCATTGATAAATTTATTGAA
>JAITJR010000098.1 GCA_031278855.1 Mycoplasmataceae bacterium
GGTTGTTGGTAGTTATAGCGATAGTTGAACCACTGAATGCGAACATTATAGTGCGTTTTAACGAAAAAAATTACTTCTCGTACTGCTAAACTACCCTATCACCATTTAAATAACTTCAAGATAGGCTAGACTTGCTGGCAAAAGTCTTGTTTAGTAGCCACTTGCATAAATTTGTGAAATAAGAAAGAAAAAGCACGCTTGGTCAAGCGTGCATTTATCCCTATCACCATTTAACACTAATATGTTAAACGATTTTTAGGAAAAAAGCAAATTATTTCCAACAAAGTAAAAGTAGGTTATGCGAAATGGAACAATACATTTTGCATAGTTAAGTTAAGAGCTTATACACTGGACATCTTAGATACTAACAAGTAGCTTGTTTATAGGCCAATGTAAATAGTGTAAGAAGACACGGCGATAAACCAAATGGCACTATTCGGAAGATAGAAACGGATTTATGACTTGCACTAGCGGTGTTGATAGATTAGAGGCAGACATGCCTAAAGATTAAGTGTCCGAATAATTAGACAGAGTTACTAGTCTTTGTTTAAATGAGTCTCACAGATTATTATTTTGTTATCACGAAGTCTGATAAAAGCGGTTTTTTACAAAGAAAAGAAGCAAAAGAAAACACATATATTTAGACCTATTTATTATTTCTAAAAACTTAAGAATACTTAATGTTTAGTACTGTTTAATAATGTTAATACAACCTACGAAACAAATTTATTAATCTCTGTTACAAATTCTAAAATTTTACTAGACTTGGTATATTGAAAGTTATTTTAAGGCATTTTAAGCTCATTTATTTTAAAGACAGTACTATATCATTCAAAGTTTTCTAATTCTTCTCTATTGGCTTATAAAACGTTTTGGCATAAGTATTTGTATAGCGTGTTAATTCGTTAGCGTAAGAATTGGTGGACATTCATTCATTGTTAAAGAACATGTTGTTAGTTTTAACAACACTACCATTCATTAAACAATTAGCCATGTCTGTGGCATCAACATTGCGAATTGAAGAAATAATGTAATGATTTCTTACTACACGCGGTGTATTACCTAAAACCATAGCAATGGTTTGAATATCAATGTTAGCTTCAGACATAATCGTAGCTAGTGTTCTTCTTAAACTGTGAGCAGATCAATAAAAATCAAATTTAGCTCATTTTCGAAAAACACAAAAAGCATGCTCAATAGTTGTACGCTTCGACTTAATTTTATTCTGGTGAAAAAATTTGAAGCATTCTATTGGGATATAAATTTCTCTTTGTTTGCAAGTTTTTTCAGTGTTAATGATAATCTCTGCTCTTTCAGATAAATCGATTTGTGATTTAACAATCCGGTAATTAACTTTGTCAAAATTGATGTTACAAAATTCACCGATTCTCATTCCAGAGCACAAAATAGATTCAAAAGTGTAATGCATTTTTAATCTAGCAAATCGGACTACAGCTATGCAGTTTTGTACCATATTGTTCATCGGTAAATTTATTCACTCATAAAATTTTTGTCGAATTAGTGAAATTTGATAACGACTTAGACGCGTGGTTAATTTAGAAATTTCACCAGGTCGTTGCATAATTCATTTATGGTTAAAACGGTCATATCCATAAAATTTATCAAAAGCTCAACGAAAAATACTCGCTATTCGATGACCTGAATTATTGTTAACAATAGATTTAATAGTTGAATTTGCCAAAGATACATTCTCTTTTAATGTTGCTCTAAAACAAAAACGATATTTTTTAATGAAGTAATAATAATCTAATTGTTTTAGTTCTGTCCTAGCTAAACTTAATAATTTTTCAAATGTAATAACTGGTTTCATAAAATTCCTTTACCCATGAATTGATAGATAGAATATATACAAAATATGGCTGTTTTAATAATGCCTAGTGTTTACTTAGTAAATAAAAATATTAAGTCTTTTTAGGCTCTCTCAAATAAGGTGGAAACTAATATTTAATATTGATATTTAGCAGTTTGAATGCCTTAATTCATATCAAAATAATGCTTTGGGTGAATAGTTACCTATTGGTTTTTCTCTATCGAACCCAACAAAAAATGATTAGTTCAATCGTATGGAGATAAAGTCAATTCAATAGAATTATTGGTGTTATAGAACTCCAAATATTGGGCTACAGTATGAGGAGCAAGAGCCAAATCATAATAATGATCTTCAGATACGGCTGTTTTAAAGTCATACTCTATCTCTCCCGTTGTACCATCAAAATCTATCTTAAGAAGAAAATTATCATATGTAATAGTTAATTTTGGTTCTAAATCTAAATCAGTTAAGTGTAAATCAATTTCTGCGGTTGTTTTATTTTTGATGTGTAATTCTATTTTGCTAATGTGTATTTCCAACGCTTGCATAGAAGCAAAGAATAAATAGCTATTAACAAATAATTGAAGGCTCACATTTTTTTTAAGAAATTCATAATCTGTTTGATTTACTGTACTACTAAAAATATAAGCTTCCGAAACATCTTGTTTATGTTTCTGTAAATAATTATCAGCCTCATGGTAATTATTAAAAGTTCAATCTTTCTTTTCAGCACAACTAGTGGTTAAAGTAATCGGAACAATTACCCCAATTCCAGTTAGCATGAGTGCCGAACAGCCTCAACATTTTTTTAGTTTCATATTTATTATTCCCTATTTTTGAAAATTAATAGCAAAAAACAAGAGCTCTAAAACGAACTCTTGTTTTTAGAAAAGAAGACAAAATGGTGATTAGTGCACTATTAGACTTGTCCCCCCCCCCTATGAAATTGCATGGGAGAGATTATAGCCCATCAGCCCATCAAATTCAAGTTTATTGGTAACTATTCACCGAGAAAAA
>JAITJR010000103.1 GCA_031278855.1 Mycoplasmataceae bacterium
GGCAGACGCGCTACCTTGAGGTGGTAGTATCTAACGATGTGTGAGTTCAAATCTCGTCGAGTGCACCAAAAGGACAATTACCCAAGAGGCTCAAGGGGAACGCTTGGAAAGCGTTTAGATCGGTTAAACGATGCAGCAGTTCGAATCTGCTATTGTCCGCCATATATAACCAAAGTTGGGTTTAAAACCAAAATGTAGTGTTATTTAATACAATCTTAATGAGGTTAAAAACAATGAATGATACTAATAAAAATTTAACAACAAAACAACAGTTAATTGACGGAATTAAAACCGCTTTAAATTTTGAATCCATCTCATGGACGGAAAAAGAAATAATAGATTTAATAGATGAAATACACCCCGAAATTAATAAAAGATAATGTATTTAAAAAGTAACGTTTCCAGTAATTTGATCCACACCCATTTTTACTAAATGGTCACGGTCAATTGGATCATTTATGGTTCAACAATTAACTTTTAATTTTTTTTGATGTGCAAAATTGATTAAATCTTGGCCGCCGTTTGCTAATAGAACACTATAGTCAACATCAATATTTTGATTGTTGTTAACGGCATAATAAGCCTCACTTAAAGGATCTTGATGTTTATAATCAGCTCAACATAATTTTTAGTATTTATTAAAGATAATTTTAGCAGTGGCAGCAATTTCACTAGATGAATTGTTAGTAGCGGATTTTAATGCATTTCAAAATGGTTGATCTGGATTGGCAGTATCATACACACTGCCGTCAAAAGCGATTACGGTACAGTGATTAGCATAGTTGACTTGATTAATTTCATGAAGCATTTCTAAAACAAGTGTATTAGCGTAATCGCTACCTCAATAAGCGTTTTCGTCTTTAATTTCAATTACGGCTTCTTTATTGTTATTTTTGCATATGTTGAGATATTCGTTAAAAGTAGGCACTTGGTAATTACCGCCAATTCCGTATTTATTGTATGTATCGTTTAAAACAATTTGATTCCCTACGGTTCCAAGCGACGGATCACGATTGGTACCACAATAACCAGTTCATAAATTTAATTGTTTTGCTTCACCAAGTGTTAAATTAGTAACTTTAGTACCAGTACTTGGATCTCACAACGGATCGTAGGCTGTTGGAGTAGGATTACAAACCCCTGCTTGATAATCATCTCCTTGATTATAACCAGCATCTCGTTTTAATGTAGTTGCTTGGCGAAACGGATTGATGTCATGGGTGCATACCAAAGGATGATTATTGCCCGTATCATTTTTGGTTAAGTAAATATCTGTTTCAATTCCTCAAATTGACTTGGTTTTTCCTGCCGCTTCAAAAGATTCAGTAGTATTCTCGAAATGCCTTGAACTTAAACCGCGGTGTAAAATGTATTGAATGTTAGTTTTACTAGTACAACTAGTGGCAGAGATGCTTGTACCAAGTGCAAATACCCCTAATAAACTTATGGGTGTAAGCAGTTTAATTAGTCGATAAATTTTCATGATTTGCTCCTTATAAAATTAATCTTTCACAAGAGTACGATGTAATTGAATGATTAGTGCAAACTTGTAAAGCTAAAATGACATCTTTAATAACGTTACTTAGTTAAGTTTGAATCAATCAACTAATTCATGCAATAACGAACTCTCGTGTTGCGATTATACTACTACGACTATAAGGAAAAACCTAATTCCGATGTATTAGCACTCTTACTTGACAAGTGCTAATATTTTGTTATAATGATTGGGTTTAAATAGCTGTATACTTACGGAGGAGCTTTATTGTGAATAAACCTTTATTACTAACACGTGGAATCATTATTTTCCCTACGGTTACGGAGACAATTGAAATTGGCAGAGCTCGATCCATCGGTTCAATTGAAATGGCATCACTTAGCGATAAAAAGATTGTTGTAATTAGTCAAAAAGATCCGCAAATTGAAGATCCTTCCACTAATGATGTCTATCAAGTTGGTACTCTGTGTCATATTACTTTTTTAGAAAAGAATAGTGATAATTCATACAAAGTAACCATTAAAGGTGATAAACGAGTTTTAACTAAGAAAATAATGACCACCACTAATGGATTGTTGGTAGACTTTGAAATTTTAAAAGAAACAAATACTAATTCGAAAGAACTCGAAGAACGTATGCATTTGTTATACGATATGATTGATAAATCATTTACTAGTAGTGCAAAACCAAAAGAAGTTAAACAACTAAAACTTTTAATGTTAGGCAATAGTTCGCCTAGTAAAGTGGTTGACCAAATTGCTGCAGTTTTACCTATTGATCAGATTAACCGTCAAAAGTTGTTAGAAGAATTAGATGTTTTGAAGCGAGTTAATGCAATTATTCGCATGTCTACTAAAGAAGAAGATGCTAAAACAATTGACAACGAGATTAATCGTAAGGTTAATTCCACTTTATCACGTCAACAAAAAGAGTTCTATTTGCGCGAGAAAATGCGTGTCGTAAAAGAAGAATTGGGCGAAATCAATTCACGCGAGAACGATGTTAATGCTTTTAAGAAACGAGTGGAAGAAAATCCATACCCTGAGCATATCAAAAAACGAGTTTTAAGCGAAATTAGTCGTATGGAAGCATCAAATCCGCAGGAAAACTCGGTCACACGTGGCTACATTGAATGATTGTTAGATATCCCTTGATGACAAATGACTACTGATAACAACGATATTCGTCACGTGGAAGACGTTTTAAATAAATCCCACTATGGATTAGAAAAAGTTAAGGAACGAATTGTGGAGTATTTAGCCGTACGTGCTCGTAGCCCACAATCAAAAGCTCCTATTATTTGTTTAGTTGGCCCCCCAGGTGTTGGTAAATCTACGTTGGCTCGTAGTATCGCCGAAGCATTAGACAAGAAATTTGTCAAAATGTCTTTAGGCGGGGTGAGAGATGAAGCTGAAATTCGTGGTCACCGTAAGACCTACATTGGTTCAATGCCAGGACGAATTATCAAGGCAATGAAACAAGCTGGTGTAGTTAATCCGTTATTTTTGTTAGATGAACTTGACAAAATGACTAGTGATATGCGTGGCGATCCTGCTAGTGCTATGTTAGAAGTTTTAGATCCTGAGCAAAATAATAAATTTAGTGACAACTACATTGAAGAAGACTATGATTTATCGAAAGTGATGTTTGTCGCCACAGCTAACTATGCTGAACAAATTCCAGCTCCGCTCTTTGATCGTTTAGAAATTATTGAATTAACTTCTTATACCGAACGCGAGAAATTAGAAATTGCTAAAAAATATTTAGTCCCTAAAATCCGCCAAGAGGCTGCAATCAGTGATCAGGAATTGGAATTTACTGATCAATCAATTTTACATATTATTCGCCGTTATACACAAGAAGCTGGGGTGCGTCAATTAGATCGATTATTGCAAAAAATTGCCCGTAAGTTTGTGGTGCGTCAACAACATAAAGAAATTAAATCACAAGTAATTGACGAACAAGATATTGTCACTTATTTAAAAAAAGAAATTTACGAATATAACATGCGCGAACCGACACCAATTCCAGGTGTTGTTAATGGAATGGCTTACACTACTGCTGGTGGTGATTTGTTGCCCATCGAAGTTACTTACTTTAAGGGTAAAGGTAATATTAGTATTACTGGTAATTTAAAAGAAACGATGAAAGAATCTGCACAAGTAGCCCTAGGTTATGTTAAAGCAAATTCTGAAAAATTCGGGATTAAAGACATTGATTTTAATAAAACTGATATTCATATTCATGTACCTAGTGGCGGGATTCCTAAAGATGGTCCCAGTGCTGGTGTAACCCTAACCACCGCCATTATTTCCGCTTTAAGCAATCGCCCAGTTCCAAATAACATTGCCATGACTGGTGAAATCACCTTAAGAGGTCGAGTCGGAATTATTGGTGGGGTAAAAGAAAAAGTTATTTCAGCCTTTCGTGGAGGTATTAATGAAATTTTTATGCCTTTAAAGGATGAACGTTTCTTAGAAGAAGTACCAAATGAAGTGGCTGAAAAAATTAAATTTCACTTTGTTGAGTACTATCACGATATTTATAAATCCATATTTGGTCAATAAAGCTAAACATAAAACACAAAAAGCATCGGGTAATTAAGCCGATGCTTTTTGTTTATCATGATTTAGCGAAGCTGTACAATAACTTGATGTAATCTGTTAGTGTTTTGGCAAGAAAAGAACTTTTTATAAACGCTTTTGATTTGACTAACAATCGTTTTTTAATAGTTAATCAAAGTAGTTCATTTATAGGAATCCTTTTCGGTCATAGTTGGTGATTTATTGTTTGTCCAGCTTGTCACAACCTGTGATAATTTAGCCAATTTTACATCACTAACTATGTGCTACTTACACCGTTA
Organism: Mycoplasmataceae bacterium; assembly: GCA_031278855.1. Classification (GTDB taxonomy): domain Bacteria; phylum Bacillota_I; class Bacilli_A; order Mycoplasmatales; family Mycoplasmoidaceae; genus Malacoplasma_A. The sequence continues at coordinate 4,359 of JAITJR010000103.1, forward strand.
GGACTACAAGTTGCTTTCGTACAACCTGCCACAAATAATTTAACATATTTTTTGTGAAAATAACAAATTTATTTTAAATAATGTAATTATTTATTTTTCGTACTGCGTTTTAACTCGACGCAATTGGTCAATAATACGATCAACCACTTCATTGATAGACGTTAAGACATCATGAGCATTAGCTTCAGCTCGAATTGTTCCTTTTTTAACGACTTTTAAGTTTAACCTAGTTGTAAAAGACTGATTTTTAGGGTAATAAGCAATTTCAGCTTTTACCTCTGGTATGATAAAACGAAAATCTTCAAAACGACTAATTTTACTTTCGAGATGTGAAGCAACTGCACTTGATTTTTGGCAATCTTTTCAACGGATGGTGTAGGTCATATAATTTACTTCCTCTAAATTTTACTTGAATAACATTTCTTTTTCTAATTCTTTAGCTTTAGTAGCACTGATGAATTTTTCAACTACTTTAAAGGCAAATTCACTAGCGACACCAGGACCTGCTCCCGTAATAAAATTTTTAGAAACAACTACATCTTGCTTTACATAGTTATCTTCTAATTTAGGTTTTTCCATTCCTGGATAGCAAGTTACTTTGACAGTATCATCCAAAATATTTCAATCGGCAAAACAAAGGGGAGCAGCACAAATCGCCATAAAAAAGATCTTAGGATTCTTATACTCTTTTTGTCCAAAAGCTACTAGGCGGGGCGAAAACTCTTTACTAAAACGAGTACATCCGAGGCCGCCTGGTAAATAAATGGCATTGTATTTGCTTAAATTTTCTTTATTCAAAACTTCGTCGCACGAGATTTTAGTACCGTGAGATAAAATTACATTTTTCTTTTTCTCAATGGAAATTAATTTAACAATCAAACCTGCTCGCCTTCAGACATCAATTGGGACTATTAGCTCAATATCCTCAGTCTGATTAGCGACCATTACGGCAATTTTTAACATATCTACTCCTTAAAATTCAGGAGTCCTATTATCGCATAAAAAAACGTTTTTCAGTTTTAATCGGTCAAAAGAATACCATTCCTTAGTATTTCTCACGAACTAAGATTAACTTAT
>JAITJR010000001.1 GCA_031278855.1 Mycoplasmataceae bacterium
GCTGGTGGTGTTACCAAGATTGAGATTGTTGTTGGAAATGGCGGCAGATAATGCGAGTGTGGGAGTCGGGTGATTATTTTGACTATGGCCAATGGCATAACCTATTCCAAGACCACCACCAACACCGACAATTGCCGCCCCAGCCGCTAAAGCGGCTTTCGCCTTATTGCGGCACTTTCAAATGCGGTGTTGTTCGCTGGTTAAAACATTGTTATATGGATTAGATGGCACGCCATCTTCTTTGCGAAATTTTAATGATTCGGTTTGATTTTTGTTTTTCATATTTTTTTTCTTTTTTTGATGAACCACCGAAACAAAAAAGCAGGAACTAGCGAATGCTAATTCTTGCTTTGAGAAAGACTAAGGCCCCAGCAGCTACGCTGCTCTCTCTCTCTCTCTCTCTCTTGTGTGTGTTCATTAACTTACCAAAAGTTGCTTTGCATTATATGAAAATAAAATAAAATTTAAATTACGTAACTATTCACCGAGGGAATAGTATGCTTATATTTACTTTATAAATATCAATCATTTTTGGATTTACTAAACTAATGAAAAATGAATAATTTGTCACTTTGAAAATCTCATAATACTATTGATATTTATTTAGCTTGCTAAATATGATTGTGCATATGTATGCATACACGGCGGTGAACAATTATGAATATTGTAATTAAACTCACTAAAATTCATATACTAATTTATAGATAAAATCGCTTTTGAATTGTAGCATGTAACGGTAAATTAGATCATGAACATATTTTTTGATGCTCCGCTTCATGTTGACATACTTGGCGATAAAATTAAGGAGATATCATTATGAAAAAATGAAAATTATACAAGTGCAAGCTTTTTGCTACTACCATCGCCCTGACTTCGATTGGTGGCATTGGTATTAGTTCTACTTTAACAAGTTGTGGGTTAATTATTAATCAAATTAAAAATTCTGTTTTACCGACAGTTAAAATGTTTACAAACTATCGCCATGGAAATTATTTAATTAATGACAAAACTTCTATTGCCGTTAATCTCAGTGATATCCCTGATGATGACATTTTATACCCAAACCATTCTCGAAAGCAAATGGCCAGGGAAATATTCCAAAATATTGCTGGTGAATATTATGCGAAATTATTAGATACAAAACATCCCTTAACTAGCCATCCTGAGTTTAAGAGCAGCATTACAAACGCCGATCATGAAATTGCTTTTGCATTTTGCACAACGGATTATTTAGATAATTTACCTGAAATTACTGTCGCTAAATATCCTGAAGCTTATCAAATTGACATTAGTAATCGAATTTTAGTACATGCCTTCAATGAAAGTGGTTGAATAGCGGCTGCTAAAACTTTATTGCAGTTGCAGGTATCCAATGATAATGGTGTTCCTTACGGCAAAATTAGTGATTGACCTAAAACCAAGCAACGTGGTATTGAAGTAGATTTCTCAGGACGTGGGTATCCTCTATCTTTTGTGGCTGATCTTGTTAAGACTATGTCATGAAGTAAATTAAATACGCTTGCATTGCGTTTTGCAAGTGGTGGCATGCGATTGGATTGCAAAAAAATAGATGAGGCTCCACCAACAAGTGGGGTACAAGACGGTACGTGATTTAAAGTAAACTGAAGTCAGTTTGGTAGTAGTGGTGAAGATTACTTTAATCTCAATACTAATTATCGTGATAATAGTCCGACTTGAAATTGAAGCGAAGGTAAAACAAGCATTGCGTCTGGGTTTAGCGATTTTGGGAATGTTCTTAATTTAGCTTTTAAAGAAGGGGTAAATATCATTCCTGAAATTAATATATTTACACATGCATGATTCTTAACAGATCTCACTCGACCTAAAGATAGTAGTGGCAATTATGTTGATGATGGCAAAAATGTGACTGATAGTTCAATGAAAGAAAAAGATTTTGCCATATGAGATGATTCTACGAGCACAGATTATCCCAATGGTAAGCGTATTCCTGACACTTTAGACTTAAGAGGCGAAAAGTCAGGATCAAAGGCAGTAATAGATTTATGCCAAAGATTGGTTAAATACTTGGCGGAACGATTTACTTCGGTGGGTAATTACAACAAACATGCTATTTTATCCTTTGGCATTGGTGGTGATGAGTACATTGAAACTTTGGATAATCAATGAACTAGTCATCCTAACAATTGAACGGACGATAGCAAGCAAAAAATTGTCAATTCAGTTTATACGTTTAGTAAGACCATGTATGAAACATTACAATCCACTAATGTTAACAATATTGCCGAATGATCTGATTCGCTGTTAAAGGAATACCCTTACAATAATTGACCGAATGCCACTATTGATAATTGAAACAACATTGTTCCATTTGCAAACGTCATTACCATCAAACATTGATGATCAAAGTACGGCAATGCTCCCATTGCAAGTTTTGTCAAACCTTATCAAGCAGGAATGATCGGTGGTGGGATTAAAAAAATCGTCAATTACAATTCCGATCAACTATATTTTTCAGATGACGAATCCAATACTAGTACTGCCCCGACAGCGAAGAGTATATTTAATAATTTTCATCCTGGTATTTTTGCTGGGAATGCTGGTACATATTTAGATAATAATGGCTCAAATCAAGACGAATACCCATCATGATTACAAGGTTCAATGCTATCAGTTTGATGGGATTGATCTCCACATGTCGCGACCATGATTGATGGACCACTAAAAGCATTTGCTCAAAAAACTTGAAATGGCACTAATACACCACTTAATTTTGATACTTTCAATAAATTAACTAGCAAATTAGGGCGTGCACCACTAATTGGCTGAAACTAATAGCACTATTCTTTTAAGTTGTTTGCTCTAATAAGATTATCAATACGGACATGAATATTTTTAATTTCTGACTCTATTTTCTTATTAAATTGTTCTTGTCTTTTATTAAATTGTTCTTATTTCTTAAATTGTTGGACAGTAAATTCTTGAAAAGTCAATACTTGT
>JAITJR010000049.1 GCA_031278855.1 Mycoplasmataceae bacterium
TTATAAGGATGATATCTATAAAAAACAACTAAAAACTAGATGTGAATGAATCTATTTTGTCTATATTTGTTTGTTAGGTTCATTAATTGCTTTTATTAAATGAGCTAATTCTGGTGGTATTGCGCAACTCCATATTGAAGTATTGGCGGGATATGCTCATAATCATGATGTTTGAAATACCCAATTAGCAGGAGCATATGAGGGGTATTTATCGTTACTTTTTAGTTTCGGACAATTATTTGGCGGGTTAGTCACTGGTTTATTTCTAATTAATAAAATCGGTAAAATGTGGTCATTCGCCATCGGTTGCATGATTTGAGTAATTTATGAAATAACTGGGATTTATGTATTAAATCCATACGAATATTTGGCTATTCATGTATTAAATGGGTTTAGTTATGGGGTTGTTTACAATTTAATCTTGGGTTTTATTTTGCAAAAAACATTTAATAATAAGAAGATGTCACCGATGGCTGTTTATCAATCGGTAATGTCGGTGGGAATAACTAGTTCATCATTTTTTACTACTTGATTAAAGCAAGGCCCGTTAGGTCAACACAATTACCATGATTATTTTCAAGCAGCTACAATTATTAATTGAACTATCGTTGGTGTGATTGTGATAGCATGGCTGGTGTTTATGTACACTTGGTTAATTGAGAAATGAAACTATCAAAAATTATGATGAGGTAGACGAGTTGTAAGAACAAGCTCATAAACCATAAGAAGAAATTTTATCGTTTGTGCCAAGATTTAAAGTAAAGTGATCGGCGGTAGTGGCAGGGATTGCATACCCAATTGATGTTGGAGCATTATAGGTTGATAAAAACCCTTCACATACGATCGAAGCCTTGCTAATGATTTTAACTGTTCCATCATCTGTTAAATCACTCACAAATATACAACTCCCATTATCATTAATGTGATCACCAGTAACACGGACGGAAAGTGTGCCTTTGCTATATTGGTTACACATGTAATATACAAGTTCTCAATAGATTTGTGTTGATGCAAAAGCATATCCTTGGGGTGTGCTACCTTTATCGTTGGTAATGAATGACTTAAATTGAGCTCCGATATTTGTTGAATCTCAAGTTTGTGGTGGTTCGGTACGAATATATTCTTTTGCAACCACAATACAATTGTTAGCATCTTGTTTACTTTTAATAGTGATCGTATCGCCAGTTTTATTTTTTTCGTATGGATTAGTTTTGGCACATGATGTAACACTAAAAATAGTTGGAACACCGATGGCACATATACCCATTGATAATCAACCAAACTTAGCAAATAATTTCATTATTTGTTAGTTGTTGGGGCTTTCTGATTAACAGTTTTAGCCAAACGTGATTTTAAGCGATTAGCTTTATTTTTATGAATTTTGCCTTTAGCACAAGCTGCATCTGCTTGTTTGTATGCTAATGATAAATCGGTAACTTTTTTAGTAGTACGAACCGTTTTAGCTTTCGAGCGAAGAGCAGTAATTTGTCGCTTATTACAAACGTGTTGTTTCCGTGTTTTACGAATATTTTTGATATTTGCTTGAATGTTTGCCATAATAATATTTACTAGTGGATAGTATTATATAATTAACAAAGAATTTTTATGTTAAAGAAAAAAAAGATTGATTCTTCTAAGACAAAAACACTTCAAAAAAAAATTGATCAAGTTAAATTAGAAGCGCACGTTGACTCTGTCAAAAATGACCGTCATACGGACATTAGTAAAGAGTTAAATTATCATGCTACCGAACTTCGTAGTGCGATTGATAAAACTATTCTATGGGCCAAAAAAGAAAAGTTAGGCAAGCAAACCATGAAATTGTTAAATACTTTAGTGGATGGCGTTGGTATTTTTTTAACAGCATTAGTAAAAAGGAAACATGAGTAATTATTTACCGATCATTATTTTAGTTGCCATCGCCGCCATTGGTATTCCAATTTTTATAAAGAAACGTAAAAATAAAACTGTACCTGCATCTGTTAGTGCTCGCAAAAATAAGGATGAGGTGTGAAAAGCAGTTAAGCAATATTTAAAGGATTCTGATGATTATGGGAAAGAAATCATTGATTGTTATGTCGCCAAACGTAATAGCATTGATTTTGTTAACCCTAATTTGTCTTCTTATCTCAAAAATAAAAAACGTGAAGAAATTAGCATTCGTAAGTGACAATTTAGACAAAAAAAGATTGCTGCTAAATTGACTGGTAAATCGGTAGTGCAACCTAAAGAACACGATTTATATGTTGTCTGCTTTACCACGAAACATACTAAAACTGGGCTCATTGATAAACCGCGAGCGATTGAATGTGAGGTACTCAATACACGAGTTAATAAAAAAGAATATGATCGTAAAATTGTAATTAACGGTTTATTAGATTATGACAAAGAAATGGAGTGAATTGCTCCGATTAAATATGCGGAAACTACCAAAAACGCTAAAACAATTAAGCAACAGCAAAAAAATGAGCGTTTAAAACAACAAAAAATCGCCAAACAAAAAGCACGAGCAAAGGCCAAGATTGAAAAAGCCAAAGCTAAGACTACTAAAGGAAATTAATCATGAGTAATCGGGTAGTTTTTTTTGGCACCCCCAAAATAGCTGTTAGTTGTTTACAAGCGTTGCTAGATGCTAATTTACAGGTAGTAGCAGTAGTTACGAAACCTGATGTGTATATTGGTCGCAAGCAAATTTTACAAAAAAGTGATGTTAAAATATTTGCAAATGAACACCATATTCCTGTGCTACAACCAGTTAGGGTTAATGAAATTTATGACGAACTTTTACAGCTACATGCTGATTTATTTGTTGTTTGTGCATACGGCAAATTAATTAGTGAAAAAATTTTACAAATTCCGCCATTTCATTGTGTGAATATTCATACATCGTTATTACCAAGATGAAGGGGAGGGGCACCAATTCATTATGCTGTGTGGTCGGGTGATAAACAGACGGGTGTATCATTGATGTTTATGACCAAAGAATTAGATGCAGGTAACATCATCTATCAACAAGCAATCCCGATTGATGATAAGGAGACCTATCATAGTTTATATATTAAGCTTGCCCAATTGTCTTATCGTGTGCTTATTGATAAAATCCATAGTTTATTTACTAGCCATGTGCCCAGCCAACCACAAGACATTCAATTTGTCACTATCGCTAAAAACATCACGCGTGAGAATGAAAAAATCAATTGGAATAATTCAAATTTACAAATTGAACGACAAATTCGAGGCTTATTTGATAAACCAATCGCATACACAACATATATTAATTTTGATGTTAAAATTTATGAGGCAACATGCTTAGATTTACAAACTGAAACTCATCCTGGCACCATTGTGCAAATTAGTAAGAACGGGATGGATGTTGCTTGCGGTAACCACCAAATTTTGAAAATAACTAAATTACAATTGCCTGGGAAAAAACCAATTTATTTAAAAGACATGGTAAATGGACATCACCCGTTTAAAGTAAACCATCAATTTAATAGTTAATTTTTGTTAAGAATTCGATGATAAATTCTTGATATTGTTCAGGTGTTTCCTTATATGGATTATGCCCAGAACTTACCGCATTGCAAACGGTAATATCTTTAATATAACTACTTAAATATTTGCTAGTTGAAATAGGAGGAATAACTTTATCTTCTGAACCAACGATTAATAAAGTAGGCACATCAACTTGCATGATGCCACTACGAATCGTATCTAATGCTGTTGATTTAATGATATTACTTAAAAGTGGTGTAAAACAACGGTCTGAACCAATAATTCATTTATGGATGGCTACTTTGATCCGACTTCATTTTTTGAGGAAGACGGCTTTTGCTTTTTCAAAATTTTTAACAAGATCACCGATCTCAAATTCGCCCTTTTCTTCATTGCGATTAAAAATAGCAGGAGTCAGAGGGCACTCCAAAATAACCGCTTTAATTTGGGCTTTATATTTAGGGTAAAGTGATAGACTTATGCCCCCGCCCATGGAATGACCCATGATGATAAACGGTTGATCGCTTAAGTTGTTTTTGATGTAATCCTCGGTAAATTTCAACATGTCATTGAAAACAAACTTATGTTCGTTTCACTCTCATTGTTTCGCTCCATGTCCTGGTAAATCAAAATAATGAAAGCGATAGCCGAGTTTGCCAAGTTGTTCCGCAATGGCAATATGAGCCTTGCCAAAAGAAGTAATTCCGTGGATAAACAGAATATCTTTAACAAGTGGTGCATTAGAAAGATTATTATTTTTGTTCATTGTGATATTATTATTTTATGCAAAATATCATTAATTCGCGTGATATTATTAAAAGACTTAATAAAAGCGGTTTACAAATAGGTGATAAGAACTTGCTTAGCTATCACATTAAAAATTTTAATTACAATACTTTTATTTATGGCTATAGCGAACCTTTTTACCTAAATAAAGAAAACCAAACTTATGATCATGAGGCAAATTCGAACGAAATAATTAGCCTTTATAAATTTGATCGCGATATGGCCAACCACATACTACGGTATATTTTAGTCATTGAAAAAATTATTAATACTAATGTCGCTTATGAGGTAATTAATCACTTTAATTTACGTGATAAATGTTTATTAAAACTAGATGTGCATTTTTTAGAACGTGAAGTCTTACCAAATTTACGGGAAGTAGAGCCAAAGATTTCTTTTTTTAATTTTATTAAAAAAATCTTAAAGTATTTACCAACCTCTCCAGTCACAAAGCGGTATGTCAAAAAAAATACTTGTGACGAAATCATTCGTTGGCGCGATTGCCCGTTAGATATCATGTGTTTAACTTGATCATTTGCAACATCGTTTTCTTTTTTTATTGCCTTGTCTGATCATGCTCGTAATCGGATCTTAAATAATTTTGCTTTGACCCCAAATTTTCTGAGTGGTTTTATCACCTTCTTGAAAAATACTTTGCATTTGCGTAATTATATTTCACACAATAACGTGATTTACAACACCTGTATTCCCTACCAGTGTCCATCATTGTTTAATTTATATGCTTTCATTTTTAAAAAAACGGTAACGCAAATTAAATTAGTGCAGATGATGGAATTAATTGAATTTTTTTCGCATGCTACCACTTTGGTAAGTAACACCAAATATTACTTTCGTAAAATGAAAATCCAACAAAAATTTAAAGATAAAATTGATTTATTCCCAGGGATGAATGATGAGTAAATGTTTGTATAAAAACAAATGGATTAACTTATATAAATCCGCTCGCGGATTTATTTATGCCCAACGTCGTACGGTTAATTCTACTGCCACATTGTTATATGCAAAACACGGGAAGGACTATCGATTTCTTTTAAGATACCAACCATTACCAGAATTAAAATTATCCCCAAAATTAAGACTGAAATGAACCACCTTATACCCGTGTTGTGTGACGGGTTCGCTAGAACAAAACGAAACACCGCAAGAAAATGTCATTAAGGAAGTGTTTGAAGAAACTAATTACATAATCAAAAAGCAAAACATTATGGCGGGTGCTATTAATGCTGCTACGACCCAGATGAACGAAGCTGTTTTTACGTTTGTTGTGGATATCACTAATGCTAAACAAGCAAAAAAGCACCAAGGTGATGGCTCACTATTTGAAAATATCTCTCAAAATCACTGGGTGACCCACAAAAAATTAAGACAAATTTTATCGGGGTCGGATGAGATCTATTTGTCATCCTTGGCTAGTGCCTATATTCTATTTAGCATAAAAATATTAAAAAAATAATGATGTCGAGTTTAAAAAGCGTGAAGTTAGTAGGCACAGTGATGGATACCCTGATCAATTAAGTGGTAGCACGAAACAATGTTTAGCCTAATTAAGAGTTTTTATATCCTGCTAACATTTACTTTATAAACGTTAATCATTTTTTAGGATTGATAAAACTAACGCCTAATTTCACCACCTTGAAATTCGCATCACCCAATCGATACATGATTCTTATTTCGTTTCGCTAATGGTGTGTATACACGGGTGGTGAGTAGTTTTCTGACAGTTGGATTTATATCACACTAAAGAGGGTCTATAATATTATGACTAGAGTGGAGGTTGGAACTTATGATTCAAGTAACAATACAAACTAAGACAAGCAAAATAGCTGGTGAGTTTCTTGATCCACAGGAAGCTAAAATTTTTATTGACAAAATTGTTACAAAAAAGTAACTATTCACCGAAAAAAATCATTCTCATAGCCATACATACAAATACCAAAAATCAGGCTTTTTTTGAGTTTTGGTTGTTCAATAGATTGATAGACTATTTTTTAAAAGTAAATTTAATAATATCGTAATGACCTTTACAAGAACATATGTAAATTACGCCATCTTTTAAAATATAGATTAAACGATTTATTTCATCGATACGTCGACTGTAATAATCCTTTAAACCATGAATTAAATGTTCTGGGTTCCCTTTACCAGCCATATTGCCGTTAACGTCAATATCAAAAATTAACTCCCAGATTTTTTTCAATGATTTGGAATCATGATTCTTTTTATATTCTTTGATTTGTGTCAAAGATTCTATTGATCAATCAAGATTATTAAATAACTTATTCATCTAAAAGCATAGCTTTGGTTTCAGCCATAGTCATTCTAACTCTCGTTTTAGGATTTTCTATTTGTTTCATACCGCGTAGAACAGATTTGGTAAATTTTATTTGCTTAGGTTCTTCGCCAGTAAGGAATCTAATTAATTCTCACTTAGAATTAAATACTCTTTGAATTTTATTATCGATTTTAATTTCAATTGTCTTCATATTCTTTGACATTATAACATATACAAAAAAATGAAAACTAAAAACCCCGACTTTATCACTTAGGAAAAGGATAATATAAAAATAACACTGAAAAATCAACAGTTTTTTGCATTTTACCACTACTTTTTATGTGTAGATAAACAGATATATTCACATATCTACTAAATAAGTTTTATTTGCTTTGTATATTTTGATTTCTTCTATGAACATACATCTACCATTTATCTACGCTATATATGATAGTTTTAAAAGCCAAGAAGATATTGATTTTACTAATAAAAATGAATTTTTTGGGATATTTTTTTAGGCTCTAAGTGATAAACTCGGGTTATAACATATACAAAAAAATGAAAACTAAAAACTAAGTAACTATTCACCGACGCGTACATGCACATACATGCGACTATATTTAGTAGAGATAAATAAAAATCATGTATAGATTGTGTTGGGAAAATTTCAAGGTGGTAAATTGGTTGGTTTTATCAGTTTCTATAAATCCGAAAAACAATTGATATTTACAAAGTAAATATATAAGAATATTATTCTCTCGGTGAATAGTTACAAAAAAAACCAAGACAATTAGATTTAGATCTCGCTATCCAAGAGGCAAGACTTATTGATAAATCTAAGGCTATGTCACTAAAAGAAGCTAAAGCCTATGTCAACTCCTGCATCTTATAAAATCATTTTTAGTCCTAAATTTATTTCTGAAATGGATCTTTGGCGTAATGATCATCGTAAAGATAAAATTAAAAAAAGATTCATGCTTTGATGGAAGATATGTTAAATCATCCATGCAACGGTATTGGCAAACCAGAACCATTGAAATATCGTGGTGGCGATGTTTGAAGTAGAAGGATTACTAAATCCGATCGATTAGTGTACATCGTCCAGCACGATGTCATCCGTTTAATTTCTTGTCGTGGACATTACAAATATTTTTTTAGTTTTATTGTAGACGAGAACTAGGTTTAAAGCTAAAACTTAGCGACTTCGGTAAATAACAAGTAGAAAATACCAAAGTATGGATTTTCTGTGTTTTTGAGTGCTCCGATTTATTGACAAAATTATGCCAACAACAGGGAAAACCCTGAAGTGATTAATTTATCTCACCAGTTCAATTGGCTAAATAATTCATAAATTTTATCTTAAATGCTTGAACCTTGGAGTCATTGATTTTTCAGTGGCAAGGTTGGTGACGCCATTTATTGGGTTATTGCTGATGGAGATGAATTGTGAAAAATCGGTTTTACCAACTTTGACAAATATTAGGACGTAATATTCGTAGAGGAAGTAGACGCCTCTCAAGCCTTCCTTGGCTGTGCGAGCTTGTGAATCAACGGGATTAATGGTATTGAAATTACTCATAGTACCAATAATTTAGAGAAAGTGACTAATACAAATACCGATGGTGCCACCATTGGCATTGGCATCGTCTCAAAAAGCTGAAGCAATGGCAATTGCATGATCACTGGCAATATGGGTGATAAACTAAACGGTTATTTTACTGGCTCCTCCATCGCCTCTTATGCCTTCCAAGGCTGTGCGAGTTTAACTTCCCTTGATCTCTCAGGATTGGCCAACACCTTGACCTCCATCGGCTCTTATGCCTTCTTTGGCTGTGCGTCTCTCCATCGCCGACCGTGCCTTCCGTGGCTGTGCGTTCCTCCATCGCCACTGGTGCCTTCGTTGGCTGTGCGTCTATCCATCGCCTCTCAAGCCTTCCTTGGCTGTGCGTTTCTCCATCGCCTCTTATGCCTTCGCTGGCTGTGCGAGTTTAACTTCCCTTGATCTCTCAGGATTGGCCAACACCTTGACCTCCATCGCCTCTTATGCCTTCCAAGGCTGTGCGAATTTAACCTCCATCGGTCTTTCCGAGCTCACCAACCTCTCCTCCATCGACTCTTGAGCCTTCACTGGCTGTGCGTCAATAACCACTGTTGATCTCTCTAACACAAAAGTCACCTCCATCGACTCTTATGCCTTCCATGGCTGTGCGGATTTAACCACCCTAAAACTCCCACCCGCCATGTTTGCCGCCTCAAACAGTTCCTCCATCGCCTCTTATGCCTTCGAAGGCTGTGCGGCTCTCCACGAAATTTACATCCCTAATGGTGCGACAGCAAACCTTAGCAGCGGTACAGCCGACGCTTTCATAGGTTGCACCGCTACTGGAGCCAAAATCTACTATTATGGCGATAATTCCACCATCGCCTCTGATTTTAAGAATAAATTTGATGCTCTTAAAGTAACAGACAATTGAACACTGACACAAGTTCCCTCCGCACGGTAATAATCAAAACAAAAATTTGCCAGCTCAAAATATCCGCTCGTTTCGTGTTTAACAATAGCTAATTTTCCAAATAGGATAATCATTTATTTGGTTCTAGTAAATAGTCAGGAATCATTCTTTCGGGGAAAATACTTTTTAAGCCTATTAACATCGTTTGAATAGTTACATCCAATCAGTGGTTCAAGTTAGTTTAGTGTTGGAATTAAAAATGGGAAGATATGTAAAAAATTATTATGCCAATCGTGAAAGATAACATTAGTTGATTAATTCGTGAAGAGAACCATTGTCGTTTGGATCAGCGTTATCTTTCTAAGGATATCGGTAAATTTAAAAAAATTACTGCCACTAGATTTGCGAATTTAATCTTGTTTCATTCACATGTTAAACATCATTCTGAATTTAAAATATGGATGGAAATAGTCAATATGTATAGGGAAACTCCAGCCCCAATTTTTAATAAAGTCGGTAATGCCATTGAACCGATTATTCGATTTGATGCTTGTGAACGTTTTCAGATTAAGTGAATTGAGTGAGATGTGAAGAAGATTCGGTATGATGTTTTTAAAGCAGACCCCATTTTTAGTGGTGTACCCGATGGTGAACCGACTAATGCTAACGGTGAAATTGATTATTCGAATAATAAACCCATTCTTGAAATTAAAACCACATCAATTGACATGTTACAATACGAGAGTACTGCCAACGGACTAAGTATGATGTTAGACGAAGATGGTTATCCAATTGTGGTTGAACCAGGTAAAAAGCGTAATGAGTGATTTGATTCTAATGGGAAGATTGCGATTCCCTTACAATATAAATTACAATTAGGGTTTTATCTTAATTTAAGAAAAATTAATGCTGGAATCTATGCGATTGCTTTCTTAAATCCAACTGATTACAAATACCCTCATCTCTTTAAAATTGAAGAACACGAAGTCCGTTATGTTTGACTGTTCATTGATACCAAAGAATTTCAAAAATTAATGGATATTGCCAAAAGTTGATTTTTCAAACATGTTAAGAGCGGAATATCTCCCGTGATGACCGAAGAAGACAAAATTTGATTAAGTCATGAAATGAAAAAAATGGCTTGAGTTAATGAATAAAGAAATAGATGATGTTAAATTACTTAATGCTGTTTTTCATAATGAAATTTTTATTGTTGCAGACTGAATTAAGTTTTTTAGTTTAAACGCCAAAGATCTACTTAATTGAGTTCAAGGTGTCATTAAGTTATTGCAAGTGAAATTAGTTAATCCCAATAATCCTAATTTCCATGTGGCAATGACTAATCACAGCCTTTTGGTTTGCAATGTCGAGCAAGCTGTTAAAACCATGTCCGTTTTGATGGAAATTCAACTTTATTGCTTAGAACAGCAAAATCCAGAATATCGCTTTTTATTTGTGCAACATTGTTTATATAAACTAGTTGATCAATTGCACTCAATTAAAGTAATTGAAAAAACAGGTAACGGTACTTCGTCACGTCGATTTAAAAAACCAATGGCTAATCATAGTACTAATTGTATCTATCCGCTGATTAACGAAAAAAGTATCGTAAATCAATTTGTAGATAGCAATTTTGACCATGTTGATATCAAGACCATTGATATTAATGAAATTATCAAAGATACATTTTTTACATTAGAAGATTTTGATATTTATGGAACTCGAAAAATTAGTATTGATAATGTTTATCATGTATTTTTTCACATTGTTAATAATTATGACAAACTGACCTATTTAAATGCGAAGGCAAAAATGCAAGCACCAATTCAAATCAACACTTTCAGTGACAAATTAGCATTTGTGCTTCGCAGTAGAATATTAGTAGCTAGCCATGATGCAATCATTTTTGTTTTCAAGGATATTATTGAAGTAGCTGCTTTTCAATATATTTTAGATGACAACTTCACTAAAGCTTTAAATAATTTTTTTGGAGCAGAATACTTTTATTACGGCATGTCTAAATTAGAATCAATCGCTTATTCGCATATTTGAAAACAAAAAGGACAAAATACAATCCAATTACCAGATCTAAAAGAACTGAAAGCAAATTTAGAATTAAGTGATTATTCAGTCCCCATTAGTTATTTTCAAAATGGGGTAATTGATAGTTTTATCACCACCAATTCTTGGAATATATCAATTTGCTTACTGCAATTTGATATATTTTGTTTCTACAGTTGATGTTATTTAGCTTTTCTTCGATAAATATCCATCATTTTTAGAGCTTTATAAATCCAATTGTTAAAGTAAATAATTTATGGTTTGTAAAAATTTCATAGTTTCGTCAAAAGTATTAGACGTTTTTCTAGTGTTGAATAGTTATCTAAAATGTAACTATTCACCGAAAAAAATCATTCTTATAGCCATGCATACAAATGCCAAAAAAATCAGGCTTTTTTTGACAAGTTTTATAGTTCCTGTAAAGCCTGTAAAGTTCTACTTACTTCTTTCAATTTCTTTGGCTGTAGCTGTTTCCCGGTTAGGGATACTCCTGATTAAGGTTTTTAGAGCACTCTTGTTTCTTGATCAATTTGAGCTC
>JAITJR010000043.1 GCA_031278855.1 Mycoplasmataceae bacterium
ATATATTGCTGATAAATAATTGACTCCTTTGGCAACACAGGTTCATCGTATAAATACGTGCATTTATTAATCATTTTTTGAATAAAATTTGTTGCAGTTTTTTCTAAGTTAACAACCTGTTTAATGTTTCAGGGCAAGATATGTGTTTGCGTTTTTTTATCATTAAACTCTATTCATGGTTTTCGTCTATCTAATTCGTTTTTGGATAAACTTTCCCATCCTGCGTTTGATGTAAGCCCTACATAATACGGCATTTTAAATTCAAGAATTTTAATAATTTTGTCTTTAGTCAAAATAGATAGTTCTTCATCACGTTTTGATAAAAAGCTCCAGTGTTCTGAGACATTATTCAAAATTTCCTTTAGTTCGACTAAATGTAGTTGAAAAGGAAAATTCGATATTTTGTTAGCATAATGTTGAGTTGATAAATAAAATTCATCATTGTCTATGTTGCCGAATGCAGTTTTAAAATTCGAATCATTTTCAAATTTTTCTTTATATTTATCGTGAATATTTTCTCTAATATGCTTTACAAAAAGTTCGTGATCCCTGACATAATCTTCGCGTTCGCGATTTTTATCCTTTGTTTTATCACAGACAACATCTCTATTTTTATCATGTCCTATAACACGAGCATAATGACTACCATTTTTACTAAAAAATTCATTAAGCATTTCTTTATTGTTAATGTACAAAAAAGATTTTAAAGCATCTAAGTTTTTCCTATGTTGATCGTAGATCTTAATAAAAAAATTAGATATGTATTCTTCGTTTTTCATTTTAGACGATCAAAGTAATTTTTGGGCAAATTTAGAAAGGGCTTGTAAGAAACCAGCCAGCTCTCCGTTTTCGTTTGCTATTGTCGCTATAGTAGGCTCTCATGTTTCATCGTGAAAGCTGATCTTATTGTTTAATTTAATGTCTATTGATTCGTTTAATTGATTTTCAGAAAAATTCTTTAATTTCACTGCCCTGAAAACTAAAGCGTCAATAAGATGTCAGTTTAGACTATTTTTGCCATATTTTAGCTCTTTACATATTTGTTCAATCTTAGCTTTTTTTGAAATGTGTTCTTCTAAAGATATATCACGAAGTTTTTTTAAAGCATCCTCATCTATCTCTTTGCCGCCAGCTGTTTTTAACCATTGATTTATTAACGTTAATTCGTCCTTAACATCAAAGTTTCTAATATCTTCAATATTTCAATCATCATATAAAAAATTACCGCGATATTTGACTATGTGTTCACATGCTAAAAAAACTAGTCTAATATCGCTTATCGCGAATTCATGATCATCGTGATTTTTGTCTAATAACGCTTTACGTAAATGGTAGATTGTAGGGAACTTTTTGTGATAATCAAAATCTGTAAAACTACCATCTACATCATTAAATAAAGTGAACTTGCCTAATGCTTTTTCTTTGTCTCCCTTTTGAAGTTGAGCTTGATCTAATCTTTTATAGAATAATGGGTCTTTCTTTAGCACTTCTTCGGCAAATAATTCTCTAATTAAACGAATTCTCTTTTTTCTTCTTTCAACATGTCTTCTTGTACCTCGGTGCATCCTTCTGTCTTTACATGTGTTGGCTTTATCAAATAATCTACTAACTCAACATTCTTTTCCATTTCATTTAATGATATTAAAATCTTCATCACAGCATGCTACACCACAGGACGAAACACCTATATCAATGCCTAAATATCATTTTTTCTTCATATTCTCACCTTTTTTACTTCATATCAACAAAACAATAAATTTAAATTTAAGTTCTATTATTACAGCAATCTATCGTTCAATCTACTTAGTGCATTATAACGAGAAACACTATTTTTCTAAGACGATTAATGAGTGTTTTTTTATTATTTGATTTTTATTCTTTTGTTAAAGTAATGTTAATTT
The DNA here is from genome assembly GCA_031278855.1 of Mycoplasmataceae bacterium. Lineage (GTDB taxonomy): Bacteria > Bacillota_I > Bacilli_A > Mycoplasmatales > Mycoplasmoidaceae > Malacoplasma_A. Next base: position 1,902 of record JAITJR010000043.1, read on the forward strand.
ATAGTTTGCTTATATAATTTTACCGTTATGGCTGATATTGTTTGAGCAAAAGATTTGCGACCAGGGAATACCTTTTTATTTAAAGGTAATTTATACCAAGTGATTGAAAATTCATTTAATAAAACAGCAATGCGCGAAGGAATTGTTAAGTGTAAAGTTAAAAATCTACGTACTGGATCGATAACTATTGAAGTATTAACTGGAGAGAAACTAGAAAAAGCTTCCGTCACTACAGTTAAAATGCTATTTTCTTATGATGATGGTAGTAATTTTGTTTTCATGGATAATTCAACTTATGAAACAATTGAAATTCCTCATAGTCGTTTAGAATGAGAGAAAAATTTTATCGTAGAAGGAACAGAAGTTTCAATTCAAAAATATGAAGATGAAATTCTAGGTGTTTCTTTACCAGATCAAATTGTCGCTATAGTAAGCGAAGCCGAGGAAGCGGTACAAGGAAATACAGTGACATCAGTTCAGAAAAAAGCTTGGATCACATCTGGATTAGAAATTCAGGTTCCACAATTTATTAAAAAAGGAGACAAAGTCCTTGTTAATACCACAAATGGTGAATATGTGGGCAGGACACATTAATGCAAATAATTACACAAAATAAAATAGGCAGTATTACCATCACTGAAGACATTATTAGAAACTCGGTTTCAAGTTATGCTAGTTTTAATCCTAACTATAAACTAGTTCACTTACAAATTAATAAAAACGAAGCAGAACGTTTCGTTTTTATGTTGTATTTTACAACTACTAAATATACAAAAATAGTTGATGAGGTTGATGCGTTGATTACTTTCGTTCAAAAACAAATTAGAAATAATTTGCAATTATTTGGTTTTATCATCATTGCACAAATAAGTAAATAATATGTCTGGTACTAAGCAACAATGAAAAAAGCGTGTTGAAATATTCCGTTTCATTTTTTCCATTTTAATGTTAGAAATAAAAAACCCAAACGAAATCACTAAGCAAGCTTTTGAAAAAACATTATTTGATAATGATCAATTAAAAATGATTGATTACTTTGCCAAACATCAATCAGAAATTATTGCTATTCTATCCCAAAATTTATCTGTTGATTGAACATGGGAACGTATTCCGCAAACTGATAAAGCTATTTTAATCGCGGCATTTGTGGAACATAAAACTACCGATTTACACCGTAAAATTATCATTGATCAAGCACTAGTGACGATCAAACATTTCAGCACGCCTAATTCTGTTAAGTATATTAACGCCATTTTGAATAAAATTATTAATTAGTTATGGTTAATCACACAAACAACGAACGCGCAGTAAATTTGAATTGGACCTGATATCTTTTTTTATCAGCTAATGTTTTGATAATAGTCGGTATCACAATTACTTGAGGAATTTATGGTAATATCGCTGACAATACCACCGCATATATCCCGATCATTGTTTGTAATATTATTGCGATGATTCTAGTTGCTTTATTCTATTTTTTTGATTCCAAGGAAATGTATTTATTGCATCAACATGTTCCTAAGAAAATGTTTCGCCTTTATTTTTCATCTGGCTTTATTTTTATTTTTAATCTTATCTTTGTGTTCACCATGTTGCCTTTTGTTGGTCGTATTTCCGAGTTTTTTGAAGCAAATATAAAAATTAAAGCTACCTTTGGTATTATTTTTGGTGTATCTGCTTTTATTTCTTTAATTACGATCGCCGTTTATCGTTATGCTAAATATAAAATTGATCTCACTTTATATTTGCGTCGTCGCGGTAAAGACGATACTACCAAAACTGAGCAAAATTTGGAAAAACCAACTAGTAGTATTGTTGATCATGCAGATCAAAAATAAAAGTTTTTGTATTATCACGCTTGGATGTCGCACCAATATTTGCGAAACTGATGTTCTTTCAAGTCAATTGATCAAAGCAAGTGCTACCAAGGTTAAAGAAATTAGGGACGCTAATATCTGTATTATTAACACTTGTTGTGTTACTGCTAAAGCTGAACACAAATCTAAATATTACATTAATCAAGCCATTCGTTCTCAAAAAACAAAATTAGTTATTGTCATCGGCTGTTTAGCACAGATGGCATATAAAACATTTGAACATCCAAAGATCGGAATTGTATTAGGCAACCAAGAAAAAAATAATTTAGTTGACTACATTCGCTTATACAAAACTAATTCTCCCATAATCCAGGTTTCCAATTTTAAGAGTAATGATGCTTTTCAGAATTATGATTACACTAATACTATCGATAAAACTAGAGCTTTTATAAAAATTCAAGATGGTTGTAATTTCATGTGTTCTTATTGTGTCATCCCTTTTGTTAGAGGCAGACAAAGATCTTTAGCTTCTCACAAAATATTATCCATTATCAATAAATTAGTTAGTAATAATTGTAAAGAAATTGTATTAACTGGCGTCAATACAGCAGGGTATTACGAAAATAAAAATTACGGATTTTATAAATTATTAAAAAGTATTAATGAATTAAAAGGTAATTTTCGTGTTCGCATTTCATCATTGGAACCTTTCCAAATCAATAAGAAAATCATTAATTTACTAACAAACAACCAACAACGATGGTGCCAACATTTTCACATCTGTTTACAATCGGGTTGTAATCGTGTACTCAAGCAAATGAAACGTAAATACACCGTTACATCATTTTTAAAATTATGTAAATACATTAGAAGTAAAAATAAATTCGCTTCAATTACAACTGATTGTATTGTTGGTTTCCCAAGTGAAACTGACAACGATTTTAAAATTTCTCGTCAAAATTTTAACAAAATTCAATTTGCTGATATTCATATTTTCCCATTTTCAGCTCGACCGTTTACTACAGCGAATAAATTACCAATAATAATTAATGATTATGAAAAAAGGCAAAGATTTATGGAAATGAAAAAAATTAGAGATATTTGCCAACGAAAATACCTGAACAAATTTGTAGGAAGGACAGTGCAAGTTTTATTTGAAAAATCTACTGATCCGCATTGACAAATAGGACATAGTCAATATTTTTTCACGGTTAAAGTAAACTGTAATCAATGTTTAACAAATCAACTAATCCTAGTTAAAATCATCCAATTAGAGCAAAATGTATTGTTGGGAAAATTATTGTAATTTGCCTTTTTTAACTTTGCGATAAATTAGTATCGTAGTCACTATGACAAGAATGGCTGAACCAATCGCTATTGGTGCTACCAACAATCAATTAATGGACGATTTGTTAAAATCATAAACATATGTTAATGTCGTCACTTGTTGCGTTTTAACATCAGTAAAAGTTATATCGGCCATTAAAGTTCGTTTTTGGTCATCAGGTTTTAACGATATCAATAAATCGTTAATATGACGATTTTTAAATTCATCACTCATTTTAATTAAATCATTTTTAAAATCAAGTTCAGATATTTCACTTGGTTTCTTTGCCGATAAAGATGCGGGTATTTTTTTATTCTGTTCAATAAAATACGGTTTTAAATTGAAAATCTGAAATGTTTTGTCAAAATAATCTGGTACATCACTTTGATCAACACAAATTGTAGCAATTCCTTTACGATCATCAATAGTCTTTACACTGAAATGCATTCCGTTTAAAGCAGCAGCCGAGAATCCATTTAAATGCATTAGTGTTTTAATTTTAGCATCGCTTAAATCTTCACCAATCAAATTATTTATATTCTTAGATCCATCAATATCTTTTAAATTTAAAATATTGGTTTTAAATTCATCATAAGTATGTTCAATCATTTTATTATTTATAGTTAAGTTGACTTTAATAATGCCATTCTTTCCGTTTCTAATAATTTTGTATTGATCTTTATTTAAAAGTGTTCAGTCTCCTAATTCGTCAAAATTTGTTTTTAAAACAAGATATTGATTTAATAATTCGCCATCACTAATTTCATTAACAGAGTAATTTCGATTAAAAATTGGGTCATTATTTTTGAAGTCGCCACTAGTAATTATCGGTGTATTCATTTCATAAATATTTTCGCCATCACTTTTAATTTGGGGAATATTAACACTAAATTTATTAATAGTTTGCGGTTCAATATATACATCGTTATTGTTTAACTCATTACTTGTTAATGAATCAAGACGAAATTTAGTTGTGGTATCTCCTTTTTGACCTACCAATATATCGACTCCATTTGCCAAATTAGCAAAATCAAAATGGGTAGTTTGTTTTATTCATTGGTTTGGTTGCTGAGCATTAGTTAAAGCATAATTTAAGTTAAAACTCATCTTATCTTTTAAATCATTAATGACGTCTCAAGGATCATCATACATACCAAATCCTAATGATTTAGCATATTCTGGTGAAATTTTGGATGGGTGTGTTTTCATGTACTCATACACATCACCTTCGCCCCCAAATGATGGAAAAAAAGGGGGAAAAGGGAAAAAAGAATGCTGCTCTATATATTTTTTTAGAATATTGAAATTATCTTCAGCTAAAATATTCATATCAATTAAACTATTGAAAACACATTTGTCGATAGATGAAAAATGTTTATGAATTTGATCCCAATCACTTTCAAGGAGATTTTTAATTTTTTGATGATATTCGTATAGTTGCTTAGCTCTACCAATAAAATCTTTATTCAATGTTAAACGAATAGTTTTTTGATTAAAACTAGCGGTAGCGATATCGATTATGTTAGACAAATCATAATTTGCAAATAACAATGCGTCCCCAGGAGTATTAAGAGTACAAGTATCGTTATGGCTCACGCCCGTTGGCTGCAATCAATAAGTAATTAAATGATTACTGGGTTTTTCTACGCCATCTGTAACTTTTTCTTCCTTAATCTTAAAAAAAGGTAAACCCTTAATGGCATTAGTGCTATCATTTTTCAGGTCAGCATCATTAAATTGAGCGTCACTTGTTTTAGTATAAAGACAGGGTTTATGTTGATCATCTCTAAACGCACAAGGTGCATCTAATTCAGATATTTGCTTACCACAAGCTCAAATATTACTATTAGGTAAATTAAATCTCATCGTTGATAACCCAAAATTTCGAATACTACTTCGACTACTTGATAAGTTATCTAAATATATTCCATTTCAATCTTCAATACGTTCATTCAAATCTTTTTTTATCTCGCCGTCATCAAATTTATATTCAAAATATCCATATTCATTTTTATTATCTGTCGGACTGGTTATTTGATGACACGAAGACAATAATTGATTTGATTTTAAAACACAATCATCTGGACTTAAGTAAATCTTTTTAACTGTGCTGTCAAAATTTATAGAACGTTGATGTTCCTTGCCATCGTCGTATTTTTTATCTACCATTAATTGTTGCGATATTCTAGTTTTTGCATGAACAGTTTGTAAATAATCGGTATTTTCCTCCACATCACTAAACTTTGTTGCCCCAATGCACGTATTAACTCCAAGATTACTAAAAGGAACAACGCCTGTAAAGGATATTAGGCAACCCGTAAGAATTTTTTGTAAACTAATCATTTTTTTATCTCCTATATCATTTAATTGACATACTTTTGGGAAAATGA
>JAITJR010000061.1 GCA_031278855.1 Mycoplasmataceae bacterium
AATTAACTTACTAAATAATAAGCATATTTTATTACACTTAAGTTGCCAAAATCGACATTGATTGACGTTGTCTGGTTATTAAATGCAAAAGATGTATCAACAGATAGTCAATATGTATAAATTCGTTCTTCTTCGCCTTCAGTTTCGTTTTTATATGTGAGTCATGCTTTATATTTAGTTTGATTAACTTGAATATGACATACCTTGATTGATTCATCATCAATTAGTTGATGAATATGCTTATTTACACCAATGGAATTAGTGCTCCCATCACTAGTAAAAATACAATTTGTGATAACACCTAATTTGACATAACATAAACAAAAAATGAGAAATATGGTAAAAATACCAAAGAATAATAGTAACTGTTTAATGATACGATTCATCATATATATAATTTACCAAAAATATTTTTTTGACTATTTTTATTTACATTTTTTTAGTAGAAGTATGAAACCTATATATTCATGATGATGAATCGTTACTTTTATTTTTGAATTCGTTTTAAAATATCGTTAATAGTTTCGTGCACTTTATTAATATTTAAGTGTTTTTTTACACTAATAAAAATAATTTTGAGTGGTGACACATTGAGATACTTTGCCGTCGAAAGTAATTTATTTTGATATACCGAGACGGAACGTTTATCAATTTTATTAAGCACAACAAAGTGATTTTTAAAATGCTTTTGTAAGTATTTACTCATATCCACATCGGCAGCAGTGATTACATTGGCATCACAGATTTGAAATATGCCATAAAGATTGGCTCGTGATGCCAAATATGTTTCAATGATGGTAGCAACTTGATTTTTTAACTCGTGACTACCCTTCATAAAGCCGTAACCTGGCAAATCCACGAGACGATACTTATTAAAGTCATAAAAATTTACGGTTTGCGTTCGTCCTGGGGTTTTGGATGTTTTAGCAATTTGCTGATTAGCCAAAATGTTGATTAAACTAGATTTGCCAACATTGCTCCGACCAACGAAACATATCTCAGTAATTTGATCATGAATCCAATCAGCTGGTCAAGCGGCTGATTTAATGAAACGGGGCATAAGCATTAAAAAAGCTAGATAGATTTATCTAACTTTAATTACTTGGCACCTTGACTTTTCATCATGTTCATAATCTGACGAATTTGTTGTTCCGAAGGTTTACGACCCATTTGAGCATACATTGCCCTAATTTGGTCTTCGGTAATTGGCGGATTTTCCCGCATCTGTTTCTTAAATATTTTGGTGGCGATATAAAAACCAAGTAAACCACCAACAATTAAAGCGGCAATTACTCCAAAAATTAACCCGTAAATCATTATTTTTTACCTTCTTTCCACGTTTGATATCATGTATTTATTCTATCGGCAATTTTAACTGGTGTCAAATCAAAGTAATCAAGGACATCGGCTGGTTTAGCAGATTTACCAAATTGATCAATGCCAATAGTTAAATCAGCATATTTATATCATGGTGCCGTGGCAGCGAACTCAATACTAACGGTTGGTTTACCATCTAAAATTGATTCTTTGTAATTTGTGCCTTGCGATTTAAATAATTCAACTGAAGGCATGGAAATTACTCTAGCTTTAATTTTTTTCGCATTTAATAATTCGCTAACTTCAATCGCAATTGGCACTTCGCTACCAGTGGCAATGATATTAATTTGGTGTGGATTCATTGGATAGATAACATATCCGCCTAGTTTAGCATCATCTAAATTTGAGGGATATTGTTTAATGTTTCCTCGGGAAGTAATAATCGTCACTGGTTTATCAGTGGATTTCATTGCGTAGGACATTGCCAACTCGCATTCGGTCAAATTAGCAGGTCGAAACAAATAATGATTAGGAATTAACCGAAGTGATGGAATTTGCTCAATTGGTTGATGGGTTGGTCCGTCTTCGCCAACCGTGATGCTATCATGACTATAAACATTAATTGAAGGAATACGACTAATCGCGGCCAAACGAATCGCATTCTTGTTGTAATCACTAAATGCTAAAAAAGTTGAAGTCATTGCTTTGCAACCACCATGAGCCGTAATGCCATTATTGATTGCGGCCATCGCAAATTCACGTACACCATAATAAATGTTCTGTCCGTCTTTACTACGATGGTTAAAAGCGATTGATTTTTTGTGAGTAATTAGTGTGGATGATGTGACATCAGCAGCTCCGACCATAAAAGTATCATTATGTTTTAATACTGGTTGTAAAACATCACTGAATAAACTACGACTAGCTACTTCTTCACTCACGAAATAATTACGATATCAGTCTCAAGTAAAATTAAATTGATTTTGGCTTAGTTTGATGTATTGATTATAAAGATTGATATCTTTATTTTCCAAACGCTGTAAAGCTAAATTAAATTGACGTTGGGCTTCAATTCCACGTTTGCGGAAAATATGCATATCTTCAATCACGCTAGGGTGGATAACAAACGGATCCACTTTATATTCTAATTCATGTCGCAAATCTTGTATTTGTTGTTCATTTAACGGTGTTCCGTGTACAGCATTAGTATTTTGCAATTGGCTACCATAACCTATAATCGTCGAGCATTCAATCACAGTTGGTTTTGAACTTAATTTAGCTTTATTAATCGCTGCCGATACATAACTAGTTTTATTAGCATTATTAACTTTAATGTAGTTTCATCCATAGGATTGAAATAATTGTTTGACGCGATAATTAGTTGAATCAGTAACCTTTCCGTCTAATTGAATCCGGTTGGAGTCGTATAACATAATTAATTTATGCAATTTTAAGCGACCAGCTAAAGCAATTGCTTCTTGGGCGACACCTTCTTCGAGACAACCATCACCAAATAACACATAGGTGTGATGGTCGATAAAGCGACCATAACGATTGAATTTATTAGCTAATTTGCTTTCAGCAATTGCCATGCCCACACCCATGGCGATACCTTGACCTAGCGGACCAGTACCTACTTCAATCCCTGGTAATATATGATTTTCAGGGTGACCAGGACATTTAGAATTTAATTGACGGAAGTTTTTTAAGTCATCCATCTTAATGGATTCGTATCCAGCTACCAACATCGTGGCATACAACAGGGCACTACCATGACCAGCGGATAATATAAAACGATCGCGATTGAAATAAAACGGATCTTGCGGATTAACGCAAAGATGGTTACGAAATAAAGCATACATGATTGGTGCTGCCCCTAAAGCAATTCCGGGATGACCAGACTTTGCTTTAGCAATTGCTTCCACCGCTAATAAACGGATGGTGTTAGTAGTTAATTTAGAATATGTGGTAATTTGTGGTTTGAATATTTTAAGTAAAGTCATGACAAGAATTATAGTGATAACAACCTAAATTTGTTTATTTCTAATCCAAACTAATGTGTTTTTTATTTTAAAAATCACGATAATTACCAAACGTTATGAAATACATTGAGACATTATTTAACCAACAAAAAAGCTTTTTTAAATCTAATGTAACAAAACAAGTCGCTTACCGTAAACAACACCTAATTAAATTGCTTGCGAACATAAACCAATATGAATCAGAAATTGTTCAAGCGTTAAAAGTTGATCTCAATAAATCTGAACAAGAATCGTACATTAGCGAAATTTTATTAGTACGTAATGAAATTAAAATCATGCTAAAGAACATTCATCGTTGATCGAAAACGCAAAATGTTAAACGTAATAAAATGGTATTGTTCTCGAAATCACAAATTTTGCAAGAACCGTACGGTAATGTTTTAATTTGTGCTCCATGAAATTATCCATTTCAACTAACTTTAATTCCATTAATTGATGCGATTGCCGCTGGTAATACTGCTATTTTATATATATCCCCTTATGTGCCTAACACTAATGCGGTGGTCAAAAAAATTATTAATCATACATTTGCTCCTAATTATGTCGAAGTAGTGGATGTACGGCAAGCTTCATATGAAGATATTATGCTCCCTAATTATGATTATGTTTTCTTTACAGGTTCGGTTCGCGTGGGACGAATTATTGCCACACAATTAGCTGAACGTTTAATCCCAGTAACCTTAGAACTAGGTGGTAAATCACCTTGTATTGTGGACGATACTGCCGATTTGACTATCGCGGCCAAACGAATTATTCGTGGTAAGTTAATGAACAGCGGTCAAACTTGTGTCGCTCCAGACTATTTTTTGGTGCACACCGACGTTAAAGATGCATTAATCAAGCAACTAATTCATTACATTGAAAAATTTTATGGTAAAAATATCGTACAAAAACAAAATGTTCCCAAAATAATTAATAAGTTACATTTTGATCGTTTGGTAAAAGGAATTCAAGGACATTCAATTGTTTATGGTGGTCATTATGATGAACAAACGTTGATTTTTGAACCAACAATTATTGAAGTAAAAGACTTAAAATCACAGATTATGAGCGAAGAGATATTTGGACCGTTACTGCCCATTATTACTTTTAATAACATTAATCAAATAATCACTGAATATGCGCCAGAATTTAAACCTCTTGCATTGTATATTTTTAGTCGTGATAAAATTAACATTGAAAAAATATTAAGTCAAATCCAATCTGGTGGTTGTTGCATTAACGATACGATTATGCACATTGTTAATCCTAATTTACCATTTGGTGGTATTGGTAATAGTGGTATGGGTTCGTACCATGGTTTTTATGGTTTTAGAACATTTTCACACTATCGTTCATTAATCAAAACTAGTTTACTAATTGACTCAAAAATGCTGTATCCGCCGTGAACTAAAAATAAATTTAAAATAATTAAAAAAATCATCTAGTTATAAAGATTCCACTTCAAGCGAGAAGATAAGTAAAGTAGTTTATTGTGGTTAACAGCCTATGCAATGAATTGGATTCTTGAACTTGTTGTCAAGCTTACCAATAATCTTAATATCAATTGGGACTAATTTGATTATTACGGTGTTGTAATTTGTACTACTGTCCAATTGTCTCCTTGTTAAACCGTCAAATTAACACTTTAACTTATAACAAAATGTAACGATTTACCGTCGTATATGTACACATACGGCCTGTCATATTTAGTTATTGCAAGACGGTTTACTGTTAAAGCATTCAAGAATAATGATACAAATTAAATCTTCTAGTCAGGTTGAGGAAGATTAACAATAATGCCAAAAGCAGATAAGAAAAATACAATTGTTAATAAAACAACAACAATAGTAACCATAAGTGATCAAATCATCCGATTTTGGTACAATCATTTAGTAAATCAGTTTTTACTATTGGCAACATTGGGATCAATTTTATTACGGAAGCAATAAACTGTTCGCCAAATACATAAAACACTTAACACTAAACAAATGCAAGCAATTACCAAAAAAATAATTGATTGAGTGTCATTGTGCCAACCTGATTGCAACACGAGAACCTATTAGTTATGTTTAATTAGATTAATTTGTTGTCACGCATTACTTTTTCAATTGCCACAATCGCTTGTGCTTCGTCTAAGCCTTTAACAACAATTTCTACTCTACTATTGGATTTAACACCTAGAGCCATTAAGTTAATTAACGATTTAGCATTAGCTTCTCTACCGTCCAAAACAATTTTTACATCAGATTTATATTTAGTAGCTTCACCAGCGATTTTGCTAGCTGGGCGAGCATGTAGTCCGATGGGATCAATAATTTTTACCTGAATTGATTTCATTTATATACCTCAATTTTTATGCATAGTAATATAGCATATTTTTAAATGATTACCTAATTTTCAATAACCGCTGTGTTCGAAATGGGAATAAGTGTGTGCGACATGAATATCAGCATGTCGCCATAGAATATTCCTTATCAGCTTTATAAAACCAACAAAGCATTTTTAGTAAATCTCATCGCAACTTTAATAGAACAACCTTGAAAATATAGGTGGCTCGAATTATTAATATTAGTCATCTTAGTCCTTTACAATATTTGCAGTTCTAACCTATCAATTAAGCGTCGTTTTTCATTTAAATATTTGATTGTGTAAGCCAATTCTAATTAATCTACGTGTTTTTCAGGTTTATAAACTAAAATTCGATCATTGCTAACCTCAACGATATGATAGTTTCGGTAACTTTTACCATTCAGTTTTTTTATAATGATCTAACGGATGGTTTTTATATTTACGGTTCAAAATTGGCTATTCTTAAAAAAATCAACCATAACCATGTAATTCTTTTCGTTTTCGTTTCACTACTTTCGTTATTTTGGGGATAATATGAGCATTATGAAACAGTCCGTAACTATTAATGACATTAAAAAGGCCCAAAAAAACATCGCTGGTATCGTAAAAACTACCGATTTAATTTATGACTATTCCACTAGTCATGAATTTAAAGCTAATGTTTATTTAAAATTAGAAAATACACAAGTGGTTAAATCTTTTAAAATTCGTGGAGCTTTGAATGCAATTAAAAATTTATCGCCCCAACAGGCTAAAGCTGGTGTGATTGCAGCTAGTGCAGGTAACCATGCCCAAGGAGTAGCTTATTCTGCTACCAAACTAGGTATTAAATCAGTTATTGTTATGCCTAATTCTGCTCCATTAGCCAAAGTAAAAGCAACTTTAGATTTTGGTGGTGAAGTGGTTTTTGGTCCTACGCCTCTTTTTGACGACGCCAACAAACTGTCAAATGAATTAGCCCAAAAAGAAGGGTTTACATTAATTCCGCCTTATAACCATCCAGACGTAATTGCTGGTCAAGGTACAATTGGATTAGAGATATTAAAACAGAATCCTCATATTGATACTGTCATTGTGCAAATTGGTGGTGGTGGTTTAATTAGCGGTATTGCTACTGCCATCAAAGCCATTAAACCAAGTTGTCAAATTATTGGTGTGCAAACCGAAAATTTTCCAGATGCTCGCGATTTATTTAAGGGTAATAAATTAAAAACTAATCAGCGGTACCAACTTTCCATTGCTGATGGTATTCATGTAAAAACACCGTCCCCTTTAGCAATCCAAATCATCAAGCAATACGTTAAAGATATCGTTACTGTCACTAATAGTGAAATTGAAAAAGCCATCCTCTGATTGGCTGAAAAAGCTAAAATTGTCGCAGAAGGAGCAGGAGCGGTAGGTTTGGCTGCAATTTTAGCTAAAAAGATTCCCGTTGAAGGTAAAAATGTTGCTCTAATTATTTCTGGCGGTAATATCGATATTGATCGTTTTCTTAATGCTTGTATAAATTCATTAAAAGATGAACAACGTCAAATAACATTTAAATACTGATACACTCATAGTACTTTTAAAATATTATTGGCTGGTTTAAGTAGTATTAGTGGGCGAATTTATTGTGCTGGTTGAACTGAACCACTTTCGGCAAAAAATCAACTAGCAAAAGGTTGAAATGAATTAATTTTATTTGCACCAAGTGCTAAAAAAACTAAAAAGTATTTTGAAAATTTAACTAAAAATAAAGTTAAATTTAAAATGTTATTGAAAGAAAATTAATTAGTTTGTCTTTTTATTTCTGCCAAGATTATCCCAGTCGCTACTGCAACATTTAATGATTGAACTTTACCATACATTGGAATTTTGATTTGAAAATCTGCTTGCTTGGTTAATAATGCTGAAACACCTTTTTCTTCATTGCCAACAACGATAATACTTTTGGCATCATATTTTACATTTTGGTAATTTACAGCTTCATTTGATAGTACTGATGCATAAACTCAGTAGCCCACACTTTTTAATTGATCAAGTGCTTGACTTAAGTTGACTACCTTAACCATGTTTAAAAGTGAAATTGCTCCCATGCTAGTTTTCGAGACAAAGTCATTAATTTGAACTTGATGATCTTTTTTGTAAATAATACCATCAACCTGCATTGCCTCACACGTTCTTAAAATGGAACCAAAATTTTGAGGATCTTGAATGCCATCTACGACTAGAATAATCGACTGCGGTTTATCTTTGACATAGTCGATTAAAGAAGTTATGTCATTAACACTATTGCTCTTAACATAGATTACAATCCCTTGATGATTAAGATGTTGATTGTATTTTTTAAAAAAGTTATCGTCTCTTATATTAAAATTGATGCGAGCTTTTTTTAATAACGGAATTAAATCACGATTTTGTTTAGCCAAATCGACATTGATAATGCTATCACTATTAATGTTTTCGAGCAAAACTTTTCGCCCAAATAACTGTTGTGACATTAAATCACCTTTTTGTCGATTAACTGTTGACGATACTTGTCAGAAAGGATATAGTTTTTTTCTTTTAAAGCTTTTTGTCATTCATCCACTAATGATTTTATTTGTGATTGATCTAATGGGCTATGATACACAATTCCTAAAACATCAAACTCCGCTTTAATCGTACTTCATAATTTTTGAAATTTATCAAACTTCTTGCCTTTAATGTATGATGCTAAACTTTTAATTTGGCTAGTGATTACTACTTTGGCTTCAGGGAAATTTAAATCGTCATTTAAGGCATTAATAAATTCTTGACTCATGACTCCAATACTTTTCACAATTTTAACATTGTTCAAATACATCTGAATATAACCTTGATTAATTTGTTGAAAAAATTTTAATAGCTCATCACTAGATTGGGTAAAAGTTGTCTTGGTAAATTCTAGTGGGTTTTGATAACGAGATTGATACATAAACCAACGAATATCATTACCACTATGTTGGAGCAATAAATCTTTCACCAAAACAAAATTACCAAGCGATTTGGCCATTTTTTCATGATTAACATTGATGTGTCCAACATGCATTCATAAATCAGCAATATTTCTTTTAAATAAAGCATAGTTTTGGGCGTTTTCGTTTTCGTGATGCGGAAATTTTAAATCAATCCCACCACCATGGATAGTCGCATGGTCACCAATGTATTTATTAATAAACAGAGCACATTCAGTGTGTCAACCAGGTCTTCCTACTGATCAAGGTGATTCTCAATTTAAACCGCTCTCAGTTTTCTTTCACAACACAAAATCTAATGGTGTTTTTTTATCGACCGCAACTTCTTTTCTTACCCCTTCTTGTAATTGATCAATATTTTGGTGTGATAAACTGCCATAAATTGGCACACTCTTCACATCAAAATAAACATCACCGCTATCAGTTACATAAGCGGACTTAGCATCGATAAGCTTTTGAATGTATTCGATCATCCCTGGAATATTTTCAGAAACTTTAGGCATATGCTCAATCGAGAGAATATTTAAAGCTTTATTAATGTCTAAATAGTGATGATAAAAAGTGTTAGCAATTTCAGATTCGGTCACTTTGAGTATTTTAGCTTGGTTAATAATTTTATCATCCACATCGGTAATGTTATGTACATAAAGTACATTAAAATGCAAGGCTTTGAGAAAACGCACAAGCACATCAAAAGTAATTAATGGTCGAGCATTACCGATGTGAATATCGTTGTATACAGTTGGCCCACAGTTATAGATCGAAATATGCTTAGAAATTAATTGGTATCTTTTGTTACTGAGTGAATCATAAACTTTCATAATAGTCAAGCATTATATATTAATAAGAAGTTTAATTTAGGCATGTATCTAAGTCGTGTAATTGCTTTCAGCTAATTTTAATATTTTGATATTTCTATGACTCATATACAGAATAGATATTTAGTTTTTATAATGTACAGGTTTAGTGTTGCTAATTTAATAGATTCGATAATTCAATAATTAATAGACATAAAATCTTAATGGTGTGTTCCGCAAATTAATACATTGTTTAATCATTGTTACAGGATTTATATTGAATAAAATATCTGTGAGAAATCATCCGATTTATTGTTCAATGGTTTTTAATAAGTTAATCACAGATTGTTCTAATTCAGTTCTATTAGGGGATGTTAAAGAAGCAATCGTTTGATCATACATCTCACGTAAATATAAAGAAAACTTATCAGTTATTTCAGCACCAGCACTTTTTAATAAAGGTCTTTGCTGTTCAACTAATTGAACTAATAATTTTTTTTCATGGGTTGAAATAATATCGCTACCATTGAAAAAAGTAATGTCATTTTTACCTCTAGAACCAAATATGTATATTCCTTCATCATGAGGCAAATTAGAATTTCACGTTGGCTTTATACCACTTTTTTTTGAAAATTTGGTTTCAAAAGGAATCAATACATTTTGCCTAATTAATAAGATATCTGGATAACGTTGCGAACCAAATGGTTGATAAACCA
>JAITJR010000011.1 GCA_031278855.1 Mycoplasmataceae bacterium
CATATCATCTATTTTAGTTAATTTTTGGTTCGTTTTTTATTGACAATAAAGTCCTTGAGCATTCATAGTATAAGTTTTAATAAATTAACTTGATATATCGTAACTTAATCTCCGCGTCACTAAAGTGGTAAATTATGTTAAACTAATTTATATGAGAATTAAATATAAAATTTTATTGTCAGCAATGACTTTATTGGGCGGAGTACCGCTTGCTTTTATACCCCTTACTGCTTGTGCCAGTGCACCTTTTAAGAAATTAGTAAAAGAATTGAAAAACCATCCTGAATATCAGGGGACTAAGTTGGATTTTAAAGGATATGACGGTGTACCTGACTATAGTGTCTATGTTCATAATAATGATGTGGTTAATCAATTAAGATCTAAATACATTAGCGAAGACCAAATTACGCCTTTGATTTCCATCCCAAATGTTACTATCACCACCGAAAATAAAAACGGACATACTTTTATTCCAGCTGCCGATGTGGATGCTAGTCAAGGTACTAATTACGATGCCATTTGAGTACGCGATAGCATTTGAGGATATTATGCTTTATTAGCTCAGGATCAAGTTGAAACGGCTAAAAATGTTTTATTGGGACAATGCGATTATTTTGCCTCTGCTGCTCAAAAACAAAGGATCAATATTATTTGTCATAATCCCGAGTTAATTAATGACCCACAAAATGGTCAGATGAATGCTGTACACATTCGTTTTAACGCTGATTCTTCGACTTTTGATGATGTACAAGAAAATGGAAAACCCCAATCGTGGAACCATAAACAAAACGATGCCCTTGGTTTATTTTTGGATGCTTTATTAACTGGTGTTAAAAACGGTACTATCGTTGCAAGTGATATCACGTCCGTTCGGATGGATGCAGTCGTCGGTTTGGTGGAATACTTATATAAAGTTAAATTTTGATTAATGGAAGATTCTGGTGCTTGAGAAGAGGCTCAAAGACTCAATACATCTTCGGTGGGAATAGTGGTTTCTGCCATTGAAAGCTTAACAGCTATTCCTGCCGAAAACACATGATTTTGGAATAGTTTTAATACTGAGGCAACCACCCTGGGTTATACAGATCTTGATACAAATAATCGCACTGAAACATTGAATAAGATGAAAGATTATGGCTATAAATTAATTCATACACAAATTAAATTAGGTGGCGAATCACCTAATTATCCTACTAACGACAAGCGTTATCGTACGGCCGATGCTGCTTTATTAAATTTAATTTATCCAGCAAAATTAAGTCAACTAACGATTGAAGAAAAAGAAAAAGTATTTCACATTGTGAGTACATTAATGACAGATTGAGGTATTAAACGTTATCAAAATGATAATTATCAATCTGGAAATTTTTGATTCAACCAGATTAAAACGGATACGGATAGTTCCAGTATTGCTAAACGTGATCAAGACTTTATTGAGGGTAGTGAAGCTTCGTGATTTTTTGATAGTTGAATGGCACATGATGCCATACTATTAGCGAGCGAAGATGCAACCAACCAAGACTTTTACAATTCGTTAGCTACCATGTATTTTAACCGTAGCTTAGCTTTCATTACTGGTAACGGGTTGCATGGTGATGGTACCCCATGTCATGCTAGTAGTTTGCCAGAAAGTTACAATGTAATTGTTGATGCCAAAAATTGGTGACGAGTGCCTAGTCCGATTGATCCGTTAAACTGAGCAAAAAGTTCATTTGTTTTAATGAATGATGTCATTAAAAATATCTTGCCCTAATTTAAATGACTATTTCTTTCATAAGCCATGAACATTGCAATATTCATAAAGAGTAGAATTAGGGTCTACTCTTAGATTGCGTTCTGGTTTATCGCCAGGTTTTAGTCATTTAATAACTCAAGCATCATTACTAAATGAACCGATTCAATTAATGTAATGTTCGGTTTCCATCGGATGGGGTATGTTGCCAACTTGGATATTGTAAATGGTGGTACCAGTCGCTTTGCAATCTTTGACTTTCTCTTTGATGTATGGTACATGTTTTTCCACCGCTCCATCTGTCCTATTGACTTTTAACATAATCATCGGACTGTCACAACATGACAGAGCTTCGGTTTTGTCTTCTAATTTTAAAATAATGTTACCGCAAACGGTACACTTGTAAACTTTTATTTGTTTCATATTACCTCTTAATTAATATTACACCATCATGGACTTGCTCAATAAAAAATTTACATGTAAATTAGTAACGACTCACTAGTGTCGTAGTTAAAAATCAAATTTATGGTGGATATTTAATTTGTAAATTTATAATTATGCCATTATGAAATTACATCGGGGGGGGACAGATCTGCTAGTGCGATAGGCACTAAATTTAGTTTTGTTCTCTTTTCACAAACAAGCTTTAGCCATTTTGGGTAAAGCTTGTTTTTACCATTATTAACTTAAAGGAAATATTATGAAAAATAAAACAGAGTTGTCAAAATTTTGTAAAAATAACAAACCATTAAATTCGCAGAATGACGTGTTAGCAAATGAGCAACAACGCATTTCGAAACATCGTAATAAAATTAAAACATCATTAATTGCCAGCACATTAGGCGTTAGCATTGTTAATGTTATTGGTGGCGGGGCACTGACTGGTTGTAGTGATGTAAGTAGTACTCTAACCATTAATAACGCCACTAACATAACTGGCAATGTCAATCGCAGCATTAAAAAAACAACGGCTCTCGTGTGTCGTACCTCAGCAGGAGCAATAATTACTGATGTGACCTATAGTGCTTTCAATCTCCCAGCTGGTTTAGTTATTAATGCTTTTACGGGAGTGATCAGTGGGACGCCAACTGAATCAAAATCTGGTAATTACACGATTGTGATAACTAGTAACGAACATCCCGCCGCTAGTAGTCAAATCACGAAACATTTCGAGATTAGCCCCGCCATCCCTAATTCGCTTAACATTTATAACGCCGTTGATATATTTGGTAACCAAAATACCGCCATTGAAGCAGGCGGCAGTACACCAGCATTAGCTTGTATAACTGATGCTGGTGTCCCTGTGACAAATGTAACCTATAGCTCTTCTGATAACCTACCAACTGGTTTGAACTTTGACTCGTCTACAGGCTCAATTTCTGGGACACCAACGGCTAAAGGAACTGGTATTTACAATATTACAGCAGAAGCGATAGTAGATGGTAAAACTTTATGGGGTGATATCGAGAGATCTTTTTCAATTGGTGAACCATTTCCGACCAGTCTAGTCATCACTGGAGCTACCAATATCACTG
>JAITJR010000035.1 GCA_031278855.1 Mycoplasmataceae bacterium
TACTAAACAGGACTTTTGCCAGCAAGTCTAGCCTATCTTGAATTTATTCAAACGACGATAGGGTAGTTTAGCAATAAGAGAAGTAATTTTTTGCGTTAAAACACACTATAATGTTTACATTCAGGGTTCAAGTCTCGCCATTACTGTCAAAATAAAACATAGATAATCAAAAAAGTCAAAATAGGAATTAATTTCGCTAAATCATTTTTACTAAATGGTTTTATTTTAAAAAAATAAACAATTAAACAGATGTGACAACCTACAAATACGGCAACATTTAGTGGGACGCCTACTGCTCCTAATAATTCAGCGAGAAAACAAAAAAATAAAGCCAAAGCAATCAGTCAATTAGTTTTAAATTTATTAGACAATAAAGCATAGAGTAAACTTAAACCGCAAAAAACAGGGACAATAACATGCACCGTAGTGGTTAGACTTTGATCATCATAGTTAACCTTATGAATAATTTGAATGATTAATATCGTGATTCATGCCAAAACTGAAAACAGTACATAAGTTATTGAAAACTTTTTCGAATCAAATCAACTTAGCCCATTTTTCATAATTCAAACATTATATTAGGAATCCATCATTTTGATTTTCCAAAAAAACATTGGCTATCTTATCCATGATATACTATGTCGAAAGATTTAGAATATAAACAAGAATAAATATGAAATATCGAAATCAAATGATTGAGTATGTGTACAAGTATTTTGACGAAACGATTTATGATGCTGTCAAAATTGAAATTAAAAATGCCACTTTTGCTTCAACTCAGGAAATATTAGAAAACGGGCCAAAAGTTGTAAATAAATATGGCGAACTTTATACTACTACCGTTTAAATTTAAAATATGCCTATGAAAATATTTTGGAGGTTATTATGATGCTAATTGAGCTATAAATGCTAAGGAGGCATTAAGAATCAATGGTAATGTAACCAGAAATTTAAACCCTGGCAGTGGGTTTTGACGAATTTCTAACGTTCGTGTTTTAATCAGTCGACCCGGACAAAAAGATGCTTATATGTATCCAGAAATTCGCGCAGGTGAGTATTATGAGAACATGATTAATACTGTCATAAAAAGGAATATTTAGTTGATGATGTAATTAAATTAATGGGCGATATGATGAAAGAACAATGTTTTCGTGACGGCAACAAGCGAACGGCACTTATTTTTGCGAACACCTTTTTATTACAAAAAAACATTGGCTATATACGAATTGACGATAAACAAAAATATATTGATAATCTTTTGGATTATTACGAGAATAAAATATCAGTTTCACAATTTGTAGATTTTGTAAAAAAAGAATTTTACATATCGGCTAAATATCTTATGTCTAATAATGAACTTGTTTCTAATAATGATCTGAAAAAATTTAATAGCAATCAAACGAAACCTAAAACCAAAACTTTAAAAAAATAAATGGTCAATCAAGTAATATAGTCTTTAATAATTAAAAAGTAAAACGAAAGTCGCTTCATATATAATTCCCCAATGCAACTAAATGAAATAGGGATCAAATCAGTCAGCACGATAGGCACTAATTTGCACTTCTTTCATAAAACAAGATCACATTTTTGCGGTCTTGTTTTTTGTTGTTAATTTTCTAATGAAGAGGAAAAAAATGAAAAGAATTAAATTAATTAAAACACTTAGTTCCATAGCTGCTTTAGGGATATTGGGAGTAACAGTGGGAGCTAGCGTCACTTCGTGTGCAGAAAAAACTAACCTTTATGCTTTTGCTGATACCAATGAATTAATACGTGGTGATAATAACAGTAGTATTACACTGCGTATATGCGAAACACACACATCCACATGAGCTGAGCCTAAAATTCAATTTTATCATAACGGCACTTTAGTTGATAATTTTACGAAAACAAAAACTACACAAATAGATGAAATAGGTATTTATACAATCAAAGCACCAATAGATACTCCTACTGGTCATTACAGCATCAAAGTTAGTACAGCTGATGTTCAGGGCCTATCAATCGTTGAATTTCGTGTAAAAGATCCATCAACAGCAGTAGTCAAGACATTAGATATTCAAGGCATGCGTGATTTAGCCGTGCCTTATCGTCGCACCTACAAATATGAATGTAGTGGTGGGACATTAAGTGTAGATGGAGGAGTTTTACCAGCAGGCTTTAGTTTTAGTGATGACACTTTAACTTACACACCTTCAACTGCTCCAATCACATACGGTACTTTTAGACTTAAAGCTACTGCTAATGACGGTAGTGGCAAAACTAATGTGATTAACATTACCTATTATCCAGTAGAAAGCATAGCAAAAGATAGTTGTGTACTTTTAAATACTGATGGTAGTGTTCTAAGTCAAGAACTTACAATCAAAGATAGTAATACATTGACTTTATCGCCTGTAAGCGATATTGACAATCCTTTTAATAATAGTATAAAGGCAGTATACTTTTGTCCTAATTTAAGTAATATTACAATTCTTGATGATCTTTTCCTTTACAAATGTGCCGCTCTAACTTCAGTCGATTTAACACCACTCACTAACGTAACGACAATAGGAAATTGTTTTCTCTCTGAATGTCTTGCTCTGACTGCGGTGGATTTGTCACCGCTAGCTAAAGTTACAACGATTGGAGGCATGTTTTTCGGTGGGTGTACGGCGCTTACTTCAGTGGATTTGTCGAAATTAACTAAAGTAACAACAATTGGTTTTGATTTTTTTGACGAATGTAGTGCTTTAACTTCAGCGAATTTGCCACGATTATTTGATGGTGCTACAATAGGTAACGATTTTCTTGCTGACTGTATCGCTCTTGCTTCAGTGGATTTGTCGCCATTAGCTAAGGCAGTTAGCATTGGAAATAATTTTCTCGTCGGCTGTTGGGCTCTAACTTCGATCGATTTATCACCATTGGCTAATTTAGCTACAAATGGTGAGACACCTGGTATTGGTTCATGATTTCTAGCTGATTGTTATGCTTTAACATCTGTCACAGTTGGTGATGTTGATTTTAGTAATTTATTACCAACAGACAAAGTAAATCTTATGCTTCATGTAATTAATGCAAAAGTCAATAAAATCTATGGTTCTAAGGCTACTGAATTTAAAACAGCAATTGATTCTAATATATCTAATTGGGATGACGGGACTGTAGCCAATGTTAATTCATAAAATTGCCAATATAAATAGGCATTAATATGTACGACCTATACGAT
>JAITJR010000038.1 GCA_031278855.1 Mycoplasmataceae bacterium
TCTTTTAATTCTTGTTCAATCTCTCCGACTGTCTTATTCTGTTTAACTGCTATTTCTTTCATTTTTTGCAATCTTTTATCTTTTCTTATTTGTTCATCTAAATACTTATTACTCAATAATTTCAAATTATTAATTGGTGGTAATTTTAAATTACTTTGTCGGCAATTAAACTCATTATGAATAAAATTTTGTGAATTCCCAATACATGCAATCCTGCTTAACTTCGTTTTTACAGGACTTGACTTATTTTTCCCTTGATTCGCAACATTAACAGCTGTTACAAATTTAATTACATTATTCCCAATATTTGTTTGCATATCTTTAAAAACTCTTTGATCTAAGTTAATATCAACAACATGACCCATTCTATCTAATTTATTAATATTTTTTTCTACTCCCGCTAATTTATCTAACCGATTATTTTTCCAAATTTCACAAAACCGATAAAATTCTTTATATTCTCTATTTAAATTTTGGTCAAACTGAATCAATGCATCAGTGTATTTATTAATAATACCTTTATAAATTATTTGCTCTGGTTGAATCATCTTTTTACAATTTTCAATCTTTATATTTCCAGCTTTGATCTCATTTAAATCTTTTAAGCTCTAAGTGATAAACACGGGAAAAATATCGCTGTGCCAAACGATGTTTAATAGTTTCTTAGGAAGTGACTGATCCATAATACGAACTA
Organism: Mycoplasmataceae bacterium; assembly: GCA_031278855.1. Taxonomy (GTDB): domain Bacteria; phylum Bacillota_I; class Bacilli_A; order Mycoplasmatales; family Mycoplasmoidaceae; genus Malacoplasma_A. The sequence goes on from JAITJR010000038.1 coordinate 695, forward strand.
AAGCTTTAACGTGTGATTAATGCGCCGTAGTACATAGTCGTGCTTTAATCGTCGGTAATTTATACATAATTAAATATGTATAATTATGCTCAAATTTATGCCACACGGATATATTGAAGAAAATATTAAGGTTCTCGAAGGTTTAGAACCTGTTCGTAAACGCCCAGGAATGTACATTGGTTCCACCGATAATAATGGATTACACCATCTTTTGTGGGAAATTTTTGATAACGCTGTTGATGAAGTAATTTCAGGTAGTGCTGATACTATCAAAGTAACACTACGTAAAGATAATTCAATCATCGTGGAGGATAATGGTCGTGGTATTCCGCTTGGTAAAAATGCGACAACTGGTCTATCAAGTATTGATACGGTTTTTACTGTTTTACATGCTGGTGGGAAATTTGACGATAGTGCATACAAAACGTCAGGTGGATTGCATGGGGTAGGGGCTTCAGTAGTAAATGCTTTAAGTGAATGAATGGTTGTTACTGTAAAACGAGATGGCAAAATTATGGAATCCAAGTATTGCCACGGTGGTAAGATTGAACAACCAGCTAAAGTAGTTGGCACCACTAATCGTAGTGGCACTATCGTTCATTTTAAGGCTGATACCACCATTTTTCGTTCCGTCGTTTTTAACCCATCGGTTGTAAAAGAACGAATTCGTGAAACTGCTTATTTATATAAAAATGTCAAAGTAATTTTTACTGATGAAGGTTCTAGTGAAACCGTTACTTTTGTATCAGAAAATGGGATTAGTGAATACATTGATTTTATTAATGATGGTAAAAATCCGCTGAATAAAACAGCTTATTTTGAGGGTAAGTCTAATGGGGATGACATTGAGGTAGAAATTGCTTTGCAATATACCACTAGTTCGGCTGAAGTTATTGTTTCGTTTGCTAATTCTGTTAAGACTAGAGAAGGCGGTTCGCACGAGACAGCTTTTAAGTCGGCATTAACCGAAACCATCAATGAATATGCTCGTAAATGAAAACTATTAAAAGAAAAAGATAAAAACTTTGAGGGTGATGATGTGCGAGAAGGGTTGACTGCCGTTATTTCAGTTCGCGTACCAGAAAAAATTATTTCTTATGAAGGTCAAACCAAAAATAAATTATTTACTCAAGAAGCATACACTGCTGTTAAACGAGTTTTTAGTCCTAAATTTACTTATTGATTAGAAGAAAACAAAAAAGCTGCCGAGAAAATCATTGAAAAAGCTATCTTAGCAAGAGATGCAAGAGTAGCAGCTAAACGAGCTAGAGAAGATGTTAAGAAGTTAAAGTCGACTGGTAAGGGTTTGTTGGCATTATCAGGTAAATTAACGCCCGCTCAGTCTAAAAATTATGTTGAAAATGAATTATTTTTAGTGGAAGGTGATTCTGCTGGTGGTACGGCTAAATTAGCACGCGACAAACGAAATCAGGCTATTTTACCACTACGTGGTAAGGTTATGAACGTGGAAAAAGCAAAGCTACGAGATTTGTTAGCTAACGAAGAAATTTGTACCATTATTTCTAGTTTAGGAGCTGGAATAGCAACAGATTTTAAAATGGCAGATTTAAAGTACGGTAAAGTTATCATCATGACTGATGCGGATACGGACGGAGCCCATATTCAAGTGTTATTGTTAACATTCTTTTATCGCTTCATGAAACCGTTGATTGAAAACGGTAAGGTGTATGTCGCTCTCCCACCACTTTATCGAATTACCAATAAAAACACCAGTGCGATTAGTTATGCTTGAGATGAACAATCATTAAGTGATGAGAAAAAGAAAAACCCTAATCACGAAATTCAACGTTATAAAGGTCTAGGCGAAATGAGTGCCATACAATTACGTGAAACGACGATGAATATCGCTAGTCGTCAATTAATTCAGATTTCGATAGAAGATGCGGCTTTAGCAGAACGAAGAGTGAATGTGTTAATGGGCGATAATGCCCTCATTCGTAAAGAATGAATTGATCATAATGTTGACTTTACTTTGGAGAACGAATAATGATTAATAAAGCAAATTCATTGATTCATCTGAAGTCAATCGAAGAAATCATGTCGGAGAGTTTTGGTAAGTATGCCAAATACATTATTCAAGATCGGGCTTTACCTGATATTCGTGATGGCTTAAAACCAGTGCAACGTCGCATCATTTATGCCATGAATGATTTACAACTTTTTTATGATCGCCCGCATAAAAAATCAGCTCGAACCGTGGGTGAAGTAATCGGTAAGTACCACCCGCATGGCGATACTTCCATTTATGATGCCATGGTGAGAATGTCGCAAAATTGGAAAAATAACATTCCCTTAATTGATATGCATGGTAATAACGGATCCATTGACGGCGATGCCGCTGCGGCGATGCGATACACTGAATGTCGTTTGTCACAATTTGGTCAATTACTAATTGAAAATATTAAGAAAGACACTGTCCCATTTATCAATAACTTTGATGATAGCGAAAGCGAACCGACAGTATTACCAACCTTTTTACCTAATTTATTAATTAATGGTGCTAGTGGCATTGCGGCAGGTTATGCTACCAACATTCCACCTTTCAATCCTAGCGAGGTAATTGATGCTATTATTACTAGGATTGATTCACCCACTGGTTATTTGTCAACCATTTTAAAGATTATGCCTGGTCCTGATTTTCCCACGGGTGGTTTGATCTTGAATCCTGCTGGAATAAGAGATGCCTACGAAAAAGGTAAAGGTAAAATCATCATTCGAGCCAAAATTATCCAGAAAAGTGCTAAACAAGTTTATGTTACGGAAATTCCGTACGAAACTAATAAATCTGCCATTATCAGAAATATTCAAGAATTAGCCATTAAACATGAGTTGTTAAACATTGAAGAAGTGCGTGATGAGTCTGATGATCAAGGGGTTGCAATTGCGTTGGACATGAAAAATGGCAAAAATTTTGAATTTGTCAAAAACTTTTTATTTAAGCATACGGCTTTGCAAGTGTCTTACAACATTAATATGGTTGCTATTAAGAGTCGCAAACCCTACTGTTTATCAATGTTAGCAATTTTGGATGCTTTCATTGTTCATATTGAAAATACTACCATTTTGGCTAGTAATTATGATTTGGTTAAAGCTAAGGCTCGCAAAGAGATTATTTTAGGTTTGATTAAAGCAATCCACATGTTAGACGATGTTGTTGATTTAATTCGTAAATCAAATGATAAAGCATCGGCAAAAAATGCTTTGATTAGCAAAATGGCTTTTAGTGAACCACAAGCCGAAGCAGTTGTGAGTTTACGTTTGTATCGTTTGTCTAATACTGATGTAACTAATTTAAATAAAGAGTTAGTTGAACTTGAAAGTATCATTAGTGAATTAGAGTTATTAATTAACAACAAAGAATATCGCAATAACTATTTGAAAAATAAATTACGTGAATATAAAAAAGTTTTTGGTTATCCTCGCAAAACAATTATTTCTCAAGAAGAGTCAAAAATTGAAATTGACCAAACTGATATTATTGAAGATCGTGAAAATATCATTGTTGTTACTCGGGATGGATATTTAAAAAATATTTCGAAACGTAGTTATTCAAATTCGGAATATGAGCGTTTGAAAATCAAAGATGGTGATATTCCTGTGGCTCAGTTTGTTTCTAACCAACGCGACAAAGTTATTTTAATTACCGCAAAAGGTAATTATGTTAATATTCCGACTTTTAAGATTGAGGAATCAAAATGAAGTGATATGGGGGTTCATCTTAATAATATTATCGTTAATGATCCCGATGATAAAATTATTCAAGCTTTTAATTTTCCTAATAACCTCGAGGATAATCGTTGTCTAGTCATGGCAACCCGTAATGGCATGATTAAACGAACTTTAGTAAAAGAATTAGGCATTTCCAAATTAACTAAGATAGCCACAGCGATGAAATTAGAAGAAAACGATTCGCTTGTTAGTTGTGCCATTAGTCCTAACAGTGATGAACCTAACCAAATGTTGGGAGTTATCACTAAATATGGCGTAGGGTTATTTTATCCAACTAATCAAATAAGTGTTGTTTCACGTTATGCAGCTGGTGTCAAAAATATCAACCTAGGTGATGGTGACGAAGTAAGTGCTATTTTCATTGATGACCAAACACGAGAGTTTGTACTAATTGCCTGTGTACAGGGTATGAAGCGCATCCGTCGTGAACAAATTAGTATTAGTAATCGTGCGAAAGTTGGAAAACCGTTAATTAGTCAAATTAAATCTAACCCCATTGAAGTATTAAATGCTTTTCCAGTGAACATGAATGAAATGATTAATAATCTTAGTGATGATGGTGTTTGATCATTAATTAAATCTAGCGAAATCGTGATTGGTGATAATGAAACAAGAGTTAGCTCGATTCGTGGAAAGCAATCAATGTTTGCCACTAAAATTACTTTTACTGATGCCAATGCTAATGCCAGTGAAGCGACTATTTTTGAGAAATAATATGACTAAACACAAAAATAAAACCAATTGATTAAATTACTTTCGCCCGACTATTTTTATTAAGTCTTTTGCGGACATCAACATATTTTTGCTTAAGAAAATAGGCATTCGCATGTTAATCTGTGATTTAGATAATACGTTATCACCACATTTCACTAGATGACCTAATAAAAAGGTGGTTGACTTTTGTCGTCAATTACAGAGTAATGGAATTAAATTAGCAATTATTTCCAATAATAGCAAAAAAAGAGTATTAACTTACACGAGTCGTTTGCAACCGAATGAAATCATCTTTAACGCTAAAAAACCACTTAAACGAAAAATATTGAAAATGCTTGAGCGTTTGGATTTGCGCCCCAATGAAGTTATCTTCTTAGGCGACCAATTTATCACCGATATTTGAGTTGCTAATCGTATTGGTTCCAAAAGTATCTTAGTGTTGCCAATTATTAACCAGTCGAGTGACGATTCATCTTCACGATTAATTAGATTTTTAGATAAATTTATTTACAAGAAACTAGAATATGGCAACTACTTAAGATTAGATTATGCTCGAGACAAAGGTTTAACTGATGAATACCAATTTATCTAAAAATAAAAAATGTAAAGGTTGTGGATTACCTTTATCAACCGATGCCCACGATTTGGCTTATACTCCTAATTTAAAATTAGATTATTGTCAACGTTGTTTTCGATTGCAACACTACGGAATTAATTCTCATCAAGAATTATTAACAGCAACAGTTAGTAAAGTACTAGATAAGTTAAACATTTTAGAACGTGATTGAATTGTATTGATTAATGATATTTTAAACATTAACTTTGAAGTGATTCAAAAATATCAGGATCACCCTCGGATTTGTTTTATTTTTAATAAAGCTGACTTGGTTGTTAATACCTTGAATTATGCCAATATTCAATTGCGAATTGTGAATATGCTAACCAATTTAGGTATTAACAAGCCGCAAGTGATTATTGCATCAACCGTTAACAATTATGGAATTCGTAAAATTTTTGAATTTATCCAGTCTCGAGATTTGAGTGAAAAAATCTATTTTATTGGTAAAACTAATTCTGGTAAATCATCTCTTATTAATGCTTTGATAAAATATTCAGGTAGTGTGGTCAAAACGCTAACGATAAGTAATCAACTCAATACTACCCTTGATTTAAAGCAAATTAAGTTACAAAAACATAGTATTATTGACACCCCAGGTTATTATAGTGAACATAGCATATTACGTAATTTAGCGGAATTAAAAGATGTTGGTTCAATTCAAAATAAACAAAAAATTAAACCTGTTGTTTTTCAAATAATTGAGCCTCAATGTTTCATTATCGATAGTTTAGTATGACTTTCGTTCGAAATTAGTAAGCCAGCTTCAATTGTTTTTTATTTACCAAACAAATTAAAAGTACATCGTTTCAAACCTGAAAATTTAGTCCGTAATCTTAAAAATCCATCAAATAATACTTACCAAGTTTACGATCATCCGAGAGTTACCCAAACATTTGTGATGGAAGCTGATAACAAATACAATTTGATGATTGATGGATTAGGAATGATTGCCATTAAAGGGGCAAACAAAATATCAGTTAATACTTTTCAAAATGTTAAACTAACTTTGATTAAGGATTGAATTATTTAAGTACGGTATTAACAATTCCGCCACCCAAACAAATATGTCTTTGATACAAAACAGCAAATTGTCCAGGGGTAACTGATAATGTTGGTCGATAGGTAAGCAACATTTTTTTATTTTTAATTTCAAACGAACCATTGATTAAAGTTTGCCGATGACGAAAACGTATTTGTACATTTTTTGTTTTAGGCAAATGGTTAATTCAATTAAAGTTAATCAGCTCACATTGGTGCGAGGTTAAATACTTATTTTTACTTTGGCTATCACAAACATACAAAATATTATGTTTCATGTCTTTGTTGCATACAAAGTATTTTTGCGATTGTCCAGATAAACCTAATCCTTTATTTTGCCCATAGGTATAAAATGCAACACCATCATGTACCCCTACTTTTTTGTTTGACACAATGTCAATTATTGTTCCTTTTTTATGGGGAAGGTAATTATTTAAAAAACTTTTAAAGTGACGCTCTCCGACAAAACAGATCCCAGTTGAATCTTTTTTATTTCAATTATTTAAACCAATATCGTTAGCTATTTTCCGTACTTGTGTTTTGGTAAGTTTACCAATGGGGAATTTAGTATGAACTAATTGATTTTCGGTAAGTCAACATAAAAAATAAGTTTGATCTTTATTTTTGTCTTTGGCTTGAGTTAAGTAATATTGTTGGTTACGACAAACGATATTAGCATAGTGCCCCATCGCAATTTCTGATGTGCGAAAATGTTTTTGAGCATATTTAATAAATTCATGAAACTTAATGTACTTATTACATAAAACATCAGGATTAGGGGTTCGACCAAACTGATATTCTCTAATTAAATATGCGAAAACTTTTTTTCAATATTGTTTGATGAATTCCACGCGATGAATGGTAATGCCTAATTGATTGGCAACATTTTGTGCGTCTTGAAAATCTTTTTGAACATTACATTGTTTAGTGTCATCTTTTAAGTGCCCTTGCAAATCATTATTTAGATAAGAATCTCAATTTTGCATGAATAGCCCAATTACTTCATACCCTTGTTTTTTAAGTAGATAGGCACAAACAGAAGAATCTACTCCCCCTGACATCCCTAGCACAATTTTACCTAATGGATATTTTTTTTTGATCATGGATAAATTATAGTGTGCGAAGCTTAATGATTTTTGTTAGGTAGGATAATGGTCAATCTTTAGTTTGTCTTTGCCAGTGTCATGAATGGGGTTCCATTTGATTTTAAACTATTGGAGAGATGGGAATAATATTCCTGTATTTACTTTTGCAAACATCACTCATTTTTCGGATTTATAGAAACTGATAAGACTAACTAATTCACCACCTTGAAATTCTCATAACGCAATCAATCCATGATTTTATTTAGCTTCGTTAAATACGGTCGCATGTATGTGCACGTACGCATCGGTGAATAGTTACAAAAATAGAAACGGCTGGTACGGATGGGCGGGCATACGGCGATGAATTATTACCGTCATTTATCATAAATACTGTCTTTAAATTGGCTGAGCTGAATGGTAATTCGGTGTTTATTGTATTGGTAATGGTGTTCAATTTGCCAGTGCAGTAAATTTACTTCTAAAATTAGTAGCTATGTTTTCTTTGCCAGCGGGGTATCAAATTGTGCCGCTCACTGGGCAGTCGTCGAAGGCATTGGAATTATAGGTATTTGGCATCGCTTCCGCATCAGTTGGGAGATAAATATTACTTAAGCTCGCACAGCCATTGAAGGCACGAGAGGTGATGGAAGTTTGGTTATCGGTGGCAAACATGGCGGATGGAAGTTTTAGGGTGGTTAAACTCGTACAGTCGTAGAAGACACGAGAGCCGATGGTGCTGAGAGAATTCGGAAGGACGACAGTGGTTATTGCCGCACAGCCGTAGAAGGCATAATGGTCGATAGTGGTGAGGTTGGTGAAATTGGAAAGACCACCGATGGTGGTTAAATTTGCACAGCCGGAGAAGGCATCAGAGTCGATGGAGGTCAAAGAGTTGGCCAATTCTGAGAGATCGAGGGAAGTTAAGCTCGCACAGTTGTAGAAGGCATTAGCGGTGATGGAAGAGGAAAAATATTTGTTTAGTTTGGCACCCATATCGCCTGTGATCATGCAATTGGCAGATCTTAAGGATGTATTATTAACGATACCGATGCCAATGGTGGTGCCTTCACCATTTTTATTTTCCACTTTCTCTAAACTATCACCGCTAATTCCGATACCACTGATCCCGTCGATTGACAAGCTCGCACAGCCGGAGAAGGTACTACCGCCAATGGAGGAGAGATACAGATGGTGATCATTAGAG
>JAITJR010000090.1 GCA_031278855.1 Mycoplasmataceae bacterium
CAGCTCAAAAAATCGAATATCCGCGTAAAGCCTATTTACCGCTCATCAAACGATTTTATAAAAATCACAATAACGAATTTTTAACTGGCGATATGGATACTGATATTTATTACGCAAAAGAATTTATCTTTAAGCAAGCAAACAAAAGTGGCAAATTTAAAGCTAATACTTATCGAACCTATGCATCAGCAATAATTTGAGTTTTCGATCAAATGTACGGTGTTAATTTTAACCACAAGCATTTTGATTTACCAGCTGCCGACCGTTCGCTTGTGATGCCGTTAATTGAAGATGAACAATTAAAGCTCGATATATTAATGGAACAATTTTTGTCTGAAAGCCACTCTGACTGGGAACTTGAAAGACGCACATACATGTCAAATTGTTACCGTGCAATCAAATTTACTGGTATGCGTATTGGCGAATTTACATCAATTGATTGATCTACAGTTGAAGTATCAAAATATTTACCAAATTTTGATTTACATATTTTTTCCATCAAAAATGAAAAGATTAGGAAAGATAGAAAAAGCAAAAAGTCAGCATATCGTTGGGCTTCGCTTAACACTGAACTATGAAATTATTTCAAGAGTTGTTCAATCAAATTTGCGAATTTACACTCTTATACAACAACCCTGCGTGCATTTTTCACTAGATTCTTCAAATTCGCTAAAGCAAACGGTTTTAATGGACGTTTGACGCCACATGTACTGCGTCATACCGCAGTCTATAATTTATTTAAACAGAATGTCCCTATCGATCATATAGCTGTCATCATTGGCGACGAACCACGTACCGTGTGAGAACACTATGTTAAAAATGACCCTGATATTCTCGCAAACGCCATGAGCAAAATAAAAATAACTGCACGTTTTAACTCAAATCTAAACAGTCCATCGTTTAAAAAAGCTAATTAGTTATTGTCATAAATAAAATTAGCAATATTTTCGGATACTCCTTGGTAGGTGCATGTTGAACCTATTGGCAAATGTATGTTTATTACAGAGATTTTCTCACCAAAATCATCATATTGGTGCCCCACACTAAAAATTTTACCATCCATTCATTTTGCATATAAATCAGTAATACCGCAATTAGTAGCCCAATATCTGTACGTTTCCGAAATAGGAAAAGAACTTGGCAATTTTAATATTTTCAGTTGAACGATACCAGTAATTGAGATTGTTTCAGCGTTTGGCATAGCAGTTAAATCTAATGTGTTGCTATGATTATTAAAATTATCAGTTATTCTAAAACCAGTAGTCGAAACATTAAAATACGTTAAATGCGATAAATTCGTTGGAAGAATAATTGAATTCTCGCCGTCAGAATTAAATTTTATGCGCAGTCTAAATGTGGAAATTTGGGTGCAGTCGTTTAAATTTAAATTAAAGCTACTGGGTCCTCCATAAGAATGCCACCAGAATTTTTTTAAATTTTGAGAGTTATTTAAATTAATGATCAAATCACCACCTATTGAAGAAGTTGATTCATTCGAGGGCTCAAAAATAAATTCTTCTAAATTTGGAATGTTTAAATAATCCCAGGTTGGAAGACAAAATAGGTTGTTGTCGAAACCATTTCACATTAAACCGTATTGCACTAATCTTTTAATATTTGACAAATTTATGTTACTAAAAACTGTTTTTTTTGCAGTAGAATAGGGAGATGTTTTGATATTTATTTCTTCTAGTGGAATAAAATTTAAATCTATGTTAGACGGGCCATACGTATTTATTTTAATCGTCTTCAAATTAATACAATGCGTAATATCTAAGTCAGTTATTCTATATGCATCGAAATCGATTTCAATTAAAGACGGTGTATTAAAAATGTAGCTATATTCGTTTGTAGTCGTCGTCACATTGTAATATGATTGGGTTACACCCAAATGATAAGAGCTTCCATATTTTATTGCATTAATAGGCGGATAAGGGTATACTGGCACATATCGTCAATAACCTGGTTCGTCAATAGTAATTTCATATAATTGGTTTTGTAGGCCAACTAAGCTTGGCATATTAATAATAGGGTTAACTGGGTCTGTATTATCAACTTGTGTTCCAGTAACACTATTGACGATGCCGCCACTTATAGCAGTATTTTCTCAATGAGCATCCAAAATATCTCACACTCACATTTCATATTTAGATTCTTTTCTGACATACGCATAGTATCCAGCATAATCAGTCGCATCAGGTGGAGTTGGATATGCAGTATTTAAATCATTCACAGTATCAAAGTATCCAATAAATTTATCTTTAAAATTATCTATCTTTTGTTTGTCCAAGGCACTCATTAGACCGTGCGTTGTTTGCGACGCCAACGGAAACATTGTTTTAATTTCTGTAAATTCTTGAGTTGCAAGATCGTAGTATGTGCTTGCTAAATAGTTGTTTAGACCACTTGATATATTAGCCATTTCAATTTTTAGATCGTGCGAAAATGGGAGTGATGGGATGTAAGATGTCGTTTTATTTTTAATTAAAACCAACTGATTTTCATGATTTTCAATATATACATTCATTCAGTCAATAAATGCAAAAATTTCATCGTTAGACTTGACATATGGCTCGTCAATAAATTTTGCAATCTGGTCAAAAGTTGACTGGTCTAAAAAGCTCATTGACTGTTTATTCAACAAATCAGTTGTGAATATTGGCGTTTGCGAATTACTATTAACGTTAATTGAATTAATGTTTGACGTCGTGAGATTGGCTAGCTCAGGAAAGTCATTTGCCAACATTCTAGCTTTTATTTCGCAGTAAACAGCTTTTTTGAACAAAAAAGCATTTTGCTTACCTACTTTTTTTGTTCACGCATCATATCCTGTACTAAGCAACTTTGTTGGTACAAAATAACAATTAATATCGCAAGCATCAAAGCTAGACGTGCCAATCAATCTAAAAGCTTCTTTTTGTGTTGTTAAATCATCTTGGTAAAAAATTTTATTATTTGCTTGCAGTGATGACGGTATTACAAACCTGCCTACTAAACTTTCTTGCTGGACGAACTCATCAAATGTTACGCCGTAATTTGCCAATTGTTCTAATGTCATATTTTCTCTTTTCTATTTGTGTTTGTGCTATACCATAAAATAAACAAGATATCAATTAATCTATCAACTTTCATGCCAACGAATTAATGAGCTACACAAATACTTTGCCAAAACGCTTTACAGGCGAATAGAGACGAATTAGAATGTTTTGGATGATATAGTACTGTCTTTAAAATAAATGGGTTTAAAGTGCCCTAAAATAATTTTCAATAATTAAACAGTACTAAACTATTAAGTATTCTTAAGTTTTTAGAAATAATAATAAATAGGTCTAAATATATGTATTTTCTTTTGGTTCTTTTCTTTGTAAAAAACCGCTTTTATCAGACTTCGTGATAACAAAATAATAATCTGCGAGATTCATTTAAACAAAGACTAGCAACTCTGTCTAATTATTCGGACACTTAATCTTTAGGCATGTCTGCCTCTAACCTATCAACACCTCTAGTGCAAGTCATAAATCCGTTTCTATCTTTCGAATAGTGCCCTTTGGTTTATTGCCGCGTCTTCATACGCTATTTACATTGGCCTATAAACAACCTACTTGTTGGTATTTAAGATGTCCAGTGTACGAGCTTGTAGCTCGACTACACAAAATGTATTGTTCCATTTTGCATAACCTACTTTTGTAATTTTTATAAAATGTGACATTTTTGATAACATTCAGATTTTTTATGGTATAGGTAAAACGGATCCAAAATATTAATGGCAGTCTAATCCCCTATTAATATTTTTTTTATTTATTTTAAATCGCCCTTGACTTTTGAAATAAATAAATATCTATACAAATAAGAAAACAAAAAATCAAAGACAAAATCTACTACTCAATTGGTTTTTCCTATAGAGTATCTGGAGATAAAAATCCTAAATTTAAAGTGCTCGAATCGTGTG
>JAITJR010000044.1 GCA_031278855.1 Mycoplasmataceae bacterium
ACCTTAGCAGGATTCGCAGTTTCGGGCTGGCGGTATCAATTCACCCCTTATCTACCCTTAGTAGCACTTGCAATCGCCTACCTTAGTAAACAAATTATCTTCGAACTTCGTTCACGACGCGCAATCTGCTTAACTTCAGCATTGATATTTACCATTATTTTTATGCAAACCATTCCGTCAAATTACAGTGTAGATTCGGCTGGAAATCGACGAAATTATCAAACTATCGCAGTCTCCATCGATTCTTATTCCGATAGCCCTTACATTTTAACTTTGAGTGATTTAACCTCAGGTTCTTGGGAACCCCAGATTCTAACTATTGCCCAGTCCCGCGCTATCCCCACGGGTAAATATTGGATTAGTTCTTTATACAAAAGTCAACAATCGCAACGTATCGATGATATTATCCACCGTAACGGAGATTTATTATTGATGCGTCCAATGGATGAAGGTGATGATTGCCAATTTTTCAACCCATCCACCAAACAATTTATTGAAGCACGTATTCCCGATTACGTACTGAATTATTACATAATCCGCACCGCCGACGTTGTCAATGCATATCCATTAGTATTACTGGAAAAACGCGCTCAACCCCTTGATCCAAATTTTGAGTTAAACGTATAATTTCCGAAATCGGCCATTGGCGCTGAGCGAGGATTTGCTTACGACCAAAGTTGAATTTAGTTAAAATAGTTTGGTGTCAGATATTTTCTTAACTGATGATGCGCTGGCAAATTAAGAAGTTTGTTGCTCCGGTTATTCTGCTAATTTGGATTACCGTATTCACTCTGTTCTTTTGCCCTATCAGCCCGCTGGTTTATACAGTCGATTCCGATACTTCCGCAGCCGTTCTAAAGGGCCGCATTGATTCCATATTTCATTGAATTAGTTTGTATAAATTTTATTTATTATGTTTATAAGATTTATTTCTTTTATTACTTTCTCCCCATCTTTTTATATTAATTTTTCTAGTGTTTTCATTTCTATATCATTCAAATAAATCCCATGATCTTCAAAGTATTTTTTAACATCATCTATTTTATATTTTTCACCTAAAACTTCTTCAAAAATTATTTTCAGCATAAGTAGTTTTTCTGAGTTTGAATGGTGCAATTTAGATTTAAGTAAAAGTGGCACATCAAATGTAAAAACATCGATATTAGAAAATGAATATTCATCTAACGGAAACATCTCAGCTTCTTCGAAATCGTTTGCAAAATCCATAGAATCAGAATTGACATCAAGTCCAGAATCGCCAATTAGTTCTTGTATCTCTCTACTTATCCTAGTTATAATGTCAAAACCTTCAGTTGCAGCAGATTTTATTCCTTGCATTAATAATGCAGACCCTCCGACTACAATTAGCTCTAACCTAGTGCTTGGAGATTCTTCTCGTATTCGCTCGTTCAAATCTTTTAATTTGTAATATATCGATTTTTCTGATTCCATTGTCCACTCCATTCTGTATTTAGGATTGTTCATAATTTTAAATTTATCTTTTATATCCCTCTGTATTTCAATGATATCCCCCGGCATATCCAGGCCAAGTTTTTTAAGCTTTAGAATATATGAACAGAATCGTAACCATGCCAAATACATATTTCTAGCTTCTTCTTTTGCTAATCTTTTATAATTTTTTACTCTGTCCATAAAATTACCTCTTTTATTTTATTTTTATAGTTGGATGCCAAAACCATGCATTATTAGAAGTCGCATATTTTTTTTCAATATCAATTCTATCTTTTTCTTATCTGTATCAATAGCAACTAATTTAAAAGTTGTATTCGCATATTTAGCTATTTTATAGTATTTATTATGTGTGTAAGATTTATTTCTTTTATTACTTTCTCCCCATCTTTTCATATTAATTTTTCTAGTGTTTTCATTTCTATATCATTCAAATAAACCCCATGATCTTCAAAATATTTTTTAACATCATCTATTTTATATTTTTCACCTAAAACTTCTTCAAAAATTATTTTCAGCATAAGTAGTTTTTCTGGATTTGAATGATGCAATTTAGATTTAAGTAAAAGTGGCACATCGAATGTAAAAACATCTATATTAGAAAATGAATATTCATCTAACAGAAACATCTCGGCTTCTTCGAAATCGTTTGCAAAATCCATAAAATCAGAATTAATATCAAGGCCAGAATCGCCAATTAGTTCTTGCGTATCTCTACTTATCCTAGCTATAATGTCAAAATTTTCAGTTGCAGCAGATTTTATTCCTTGCATTAATAAAGCAGACCCTCCAACTACAACTAGCTCTAGCCTAGCGCCTGGGGATTTTTCTCGTATTCGCTCATTCAAATCTTTTAATTTGTAATATATTGATTCTTTTGATTCCATTTTCCAATCCTTTCCGTATTTAGGATTTCTTATAGTGTTAAATTTATTTTTTATATCTTTTTGTATATCTAAAATATCATTTGGCATATCCAGGCCAAGTTTTTTAAGCTTTAGAATATATGAGCAGAATCGTAACCATGCCCAATACATATTTTCAGCTTCTTCTTTTGCTAATCTTTTATAATTTTCTACTCTGTCCATAAAATTATATCCTTTATATTTCTTCAACAATTATTCTGTTGATTGCGATAATTCCTTGAAATCATCGCTAGTTAACACTTCGGCCTTACTGCTTTTACGTTCTACGGCCAATATATCCGCGGCTAATCCTCTAACTAAAATATTTTTAGCTGCATTGATATCTGCTTGTTCCATATAACCACATTTTATACATCTAAAAGAATATTGGTTCTCTCTACTTTTAGGCTCGTTATGGCCACATTTAGAGCATGCAGAACTAGTCCATGCTGGATTAACAAAGCATAATTTTTTATTTGCTAATTCAGATTTATATTTTAAAATATCTCGAAATCTTCCTATAGCAGCATTCCCCCAATTATAATTCATTTTTGTATGCACCCATTTACCATATATATTTTTCTGTTCTTTAATCTTTTTCAAATTCATTTTTTCCTTATAAAAAAATAGGATATTTAATCATAGTAACGTTTTTAGATATGTGTAAAAATTCTCATCTATAACAATATCTTCGGAAACTTGTTTGAGATCTTCGAATGTAAGATGCCTTGCCTTAATAATTTCTTTTATATCTTCTATGTCCTTCGGTCGTCGTAAATCATATCTCTCAGCCATCCACTCAGTTTCTACAGCAAAGATTTTCATTTTAAGTAAGGACATAATGTCTAAGTAATAAATAGTAATCACATGCAAGTAGATGGGTTTCTTAAATTTAAGTTTACCGAATAGCATCTCGACATCTTTAAAATCTTCTGTTTGCCCCAACGCATGATTTATCCATCCTATAGGTAATCCAAAGTCGATTGCTACATCTTTAATTACTTGGTTCACTTCAACTGAAAAATCAGAATCCCCTCCGAACAAGTCAATATCTGTGTAGGCGTTAGGGTTTGGGCGAATTTTGTTAAGTAAAAGTGCAAACCCTCCATAGACTTTGATATCAAATGGCTTGACGCCTAATTTAAAAAGCCTTTCATCTAGTTCCAATAGAGCCTTGCCTATTGATATGTTTTCTATCCCCTCAATATTCATATTTTAAACTTCGTCTATAATTTTCATCAGCTATCCAACCAAGTTGTTCACTAGAAAAACCATTTTTATTCTTTCTAAGATAAAGAATTGTGTAGGGAAGGAATTGGTTGAGCATATTCCCATATTGCCTAAGAAAGTCTTTCTTATCGTTAAGTTTAAATAAACCATTGCCCATTTGAGAAGTATTCCACATGTTCATAACTATATCATTTAGTTTAATCCCAGCATCTGTTTGCAGTGAGGGGGTCTTAAAATCTTTAAACATATCTTTTTTTTATTCGTGAAATATTGGACATCGGCAATTTTATTATTAACAAAATGTTTTTCGATTTATTTGAGATTAAATATCTTTTGTACAAATGTGTTAATTCCCTTTCAAAATATATTTGTGCTGATTACAATATTCCAAGAAAGCTTGTTCTTCTCCAGCATGCTTCAATGCCCATAAAGATTCATCTAATGCAGAATCATCTGTAGGATTACACATCATATCGTACACAGCTTTAAATTTATCTACATAAAAGATTTTAGAAATTGGGTCATAAATTTTTCTTCCTTTAAAACCAGTGTTAATATATGAAACTATAGGAGAAACATCCATGACTGTCTCTTGAAATAGACCAGATTCGACTTCTATGTAATACGGAGAAGCTGAGCACAAGTTATGGAAAAATCCAGCATTAATTCCAGTGATTGTGAAATTAGATCCAGAGTAAATTGTGAGTAAATAGTTTTTCAAAACCATCTTCCTTCTCTATAATGTGAAGAATCAAGGATATTATCATCTAATAATCCAGTTATTAATACTTGAAAATCAAAAACGCTTTGTAATTTTGGCTTGGGTCTGAAATTCTTAGCACATTGTATTGCCTTATTTATTGAATCTTCATCTTTCCAATTTACTCCACTTAATTTTAGTCCTTCATCTTCTATCCAACTAAGTATTTGAGCTTTTGTTGCATTTGGATAAAAATTATCTAAAGCAATAAACACATCAACTAAATCTTTAAATCTTCTATCAATGATTTCATCTTCCATAATTTTCTCTTTCATTATGATATTAATTAATCTATTTTATAATAAAATGAATTTTCATGAGTTTTCTTTTTAAATTTTTACTTAATTTAATCTAAATTATATTCATAATCATCCACATATTTAGAAACATCGAGGCCTTGTTCTAAACCAAGTCTTATATGTTTCATTTGGTCCCAATCATATCTAGGATCTGCATAGATAGACACATCAATCTTTTTTTCTAACCCATATTTTATTTGTTGCATTTGCGCACTATCATATTTAGGGTCTGCGTAGATAGATACATCAAGGCCAGCTTTTAAAGCGCGCTCAACCTCTTGATCCAAATTTTGAGTTAAACGTATAATTTCCTAAATCGGCCATTGTCGCTGAGCGAGGATTTGCTTACGAGGGAGGAAATTTAGTTAAAATATTTGAGGTGTCGAATATTTTGCTAAATGATGGTGTCTTGGCAAATTAAAAAGTTTGTTCCTCTCAGTATACTAGGCATTTGGACTACTATATTTACTCTGTTCTTCTGCCTCGTTAGTCCATTAGTTTATACCCTCGATTCCGATACTTCAGCAGCCGTGCTAATGGGTCGCATCGCCGCGAGTGGTCAAATCCCTTTCATCGATTCGCACGAAGCCAAAGGGCCCATTTGGTGGTATATCTGCGCACTCGGGCAATGGTTCTCTTCTGATTATCAATTGGGATTTTTTCCGTTAGTGATAATCATTTTCTGGGTTAGTATTGGGCTGCTTTATCGTATTGTTAGCCAATTTCTGCCCCGAACCGTAGCGTTTTGTTTGAGCATGCTGGGATCTCTAGCTTGGCTGCTTCCTAAGTCCCCCACCGGAGTTTTTTGCCCAGAAATTTTCATGATTCCCATCAGTTTGTATCTGGTGTATTTAGGGGTCAAAATTGTTCACGATCCAGGACAAAACCTTCGGCTCTGGCACATGGGTTCAGGCATTTTGAGTTCCATTATGTTTTGGTCAAAATTCAATTACGTGGGCGCTTTTGTGGGGTTTTACTTCAGTTTGATTATTATTTGGATTGTCCGCCGCGAATGGGCCAATTTACGCACTATAGCTTGGGTTGCGCTGGGATTTTTCCTTATCACTGGCCCGCTAATCATTTTCTACTGGGTCAAAAACGGCTTAGGTCAATTATACCAAGGCTATTTCATCGACAATCTCTTTTATCGTTTCAGCGAACGGTCTACAGCGCCGCTGTTGAGTTTCCAAAAACTCGGAGAAATCCTCTCTCACATTTTCATCCAGTTTGGAAACCATTTTCTGGAAGTCGCCTTGATTATAATCTCCAGCATAGTTTTCTTAATCAGAGTCAAAGGACTTTCGCGAAATCCCGGAACTTGGGTGGCAGTTTCCACAGTCGTCATCACTTCTTTTTGCGGATTCGTCGCCACGACCTGGTCCTATCAATTCACGCCCTACTTAGGATTAGTGGCCTTGTCCATCGCCTATTTAGTCAAACAAATCATCTTCGAAATCCATTCTCGCCGCTACGCCTTATTGAGCTTAGGATTAATGTTAACAGTCTTCATCACCCAAACCGTCCCTTTGCTGTTCAGTACGTCCGCAAGCACTCAGCATGAACAGTATCAAGTACTCACCGATTCTATCAACTCCTATTCCCCCGCCCCTTCAATCATCACTTTGACACCGAGCGGACCCTGGGCAACCGCCATTCAGGCGATTGCCCAATCCCATGCTGTGCCGGTCGGTAAATATTGGATAACTTCTTTATATAATAGTCAACAATTGCAGCGCGTCAACGACATCACTAACCAAGTCGGGGATTTATTGCTAATCCGTTCAATGAACACCGGCACAGTCCATACGTTTTTCGACACCATCAGCGACCGAACTTTCAAAGTCCGCTTTCCCGATTACATCCTCACTTACTACCAAGTCCGCACAGCGGTCCTCATCAATTCAGTGCCTTTAGTCTTACTCGAAAAATGCGCCTAATCGCTAAACCAATCAGCCTCACGTAAACTTATCCAGTGATGCGCGACCACACGGCCCCTATCGTCTAGCGGTTAGGATTCCGGTTTCTCAGACCGGCGGTCACGGGTTCGAATCCCGTTGGGGGCACCAGTTTGAACGTGTTTAACACGAATATTTTTTTGAACCCTCAAACCTAGCCAGTTCATAAAAACATTTTATATTACAATTTTCTTTTAAGTTAGTTAAATGTGGAAAATGTTCAAAAAATTGCCAGACTTGCCCCGTTTAGCGGAACTTTATATCAATGTGCACCAAAATTTGACCGATTCCCATTGTCGACACATCCAATACGTGGTTAAACATTTAGGTGTTTTAGAACAAATTCCTATATCTAAAATAACCCCTTTAGACTTATCCCATTATGTCGACGAGTTGTCAAAACTAGGCAACGCCCCCAAAACCGTCAAAAATAAACATGCTGTGATCTCGGCTTTATTAAAATTTGCTGTAAAGCTACAAATGATAAAAAATGCTCCCACCGGGGTCATAATGCTTCCTAAAGTTCACAAACAGGAAATGGCAACACTTCAGCCTGAAGAAATTGTCTGTTTTTTGACTAACGTTAAACCCCATTATAAACTTCTTGCCGCCACTTTGGTATTCACTGGTATGCGCTTTGGCGAAGCCACTGCTTTAATGAAAAAAGACTTTAACCCCAAAAATAACCTAATTTACGTTCGCCGATCATGGAGCGAAAACGGTAAGAAAATTAGCGTTGGCAAAACACCCAGCGCCCGACGGACTATTCCAATTCCTCAAGAATTAAGCAATGCTATCAAAGAACTTGTTGAAAATTCCCATGACGATGACTTCATTTTTGTAAATTTACAAGGTGGGCAAAT
>JAITJR010000032.1 GCA_031278855.1 Mycoplasmataceae bacterium
TATAAACATACACAATTATTAGGCGGAATTTCTGTTACTTTGTAGTAGGTAATAGGAATAATCTTAGTATTACCACTACCGTCATTAGCCGTGGCTTTGAGTTTAAAAGTACCTCACGATACATCTGGTTCAGATATGCAAACTAAGACATTGTTACTAAACTTAAAAAAACTTGGCAACTCGCCATCAATGCTTAATGTCCCACCCTTACATTCATATTCATAAACATAACGATAAGGCACTGCTAAATCACGCATCCCTTTAACATCTAATGTATTGTTAATTGGGACAGGACGATTATTTTGACTATGTCAAATGGCATATCCGACACCAATGCCGCCACCAAGACCAACAACTAGAGCACAAGCTGTTAATGCGATTTTAATTTTGTTATGTCTGTGATTCTTGTTTTCCATTATTTTACCTTAGATTTTTTTAAGTAACAAAAAACAAGCTTTACCCAAAATGGCTAAAGCTTGTTTGTTGAAAAAAAGAACTAAATTAGTGCTTGTCACACCAGATGAATTACTTCCTCTTCACCTATTTAATCGCATTTACACATTATATACCACGGGGGGGATTATGAGTATAAATTATGTATAGTGGTTTTTAAAGTAACACTAATGTTTTTGATTAATACTTTATTAATTGCTTTGATGCATATTAGTACATGTCCTTGAACCAATGCTATACATATTGAATTAGTGTGCTATCTTTTTATTATTAGTATTGTAAATTTTGATTAATTTATTTCAATCTGGTTTTTTAGTTTAGTTATCTTTTGGTTTACTTCTTTTTGCTTTGATGTATATTCTGTTTGGAAATTCCTGATAAAAGTTTCCATCAACTGTTTAACAAATTCAATTTGTTCATTAGCTTCGTCAGTGTTTACTTGAAAATCAAATTTAAAATCATCTTCATCTGCTAGTAATTCCGAACATAAATTAGTGAGAAAATTAGCAATATTGTCATTGGTTACTTCACTTTGTTTAGCTAAATTAAAAATAATTGATTTCTTACAATCATTTCTGGTTGCAGCTTCAAAGCTGACGATTAATTCATTTGGTGTTTTTTCAATTTTGATAGTTAACATAATTATTTATACTCCTTTTTCATTAGTTTTGTAATACGCTCCTTTAACGATACTGTACCACCTTCTAAAAATATTGCGACTGGTGAATCTAATTCATTTTGCAGATCATGAAATTTACGTTGGTCTGTTAAATTAAAGATTTGATCATAAGGTTTATCTTTGGTAGAAAAATTAGCCATTGTGACCGAATTAGTATCTAGATTAACTCCAAAATTTGCATTATGGGTGACCATGAAAACCTGATATTCACCAGCATTTTTGTTTCTGATTAATGGGTTTAATGCCGAATAGATGGTAAAACTATCAATACCGTCTTCGGGTTGGTCTAAAAATAAGAAAGACGACTTATTGTTAGAAATTTTTTGACTTAACCCATAACTTGTTCTAGTTCCTAGCGACATGTCCTCGTAATTTTTTCCATTTGCGTCTAAAAGTTGAACCTTTTTGTCAATTTTCACTTTTAAACTATCGACAATATGTTTTGTTAATTCATCTTTTTTGACTTTAGTAGGACCACTATCAGCTTCATATGATGCATATAGTCAATTTGTTCAACAAGTTGTATTATTCTTTGTTTTATACAAAGAACTAGATAGAATTTTGCTAATGGTTCCATCATCGTTGTCAAAGTCAATTTGATTTTTAATCGAAATCTTTAAGCCATATTCAGTTTCAGTCTGATCTGCTACATGAAAAGATATATGACTTTGCATAATGCACTCAAAATAAACAATATTCTGTGCTAAAACTTTAGCAAAATTCTCAAATAATTTTAAAGCTTCGGTTTTAAACAATTGTAGATTGCTTTTCTTATCTTCTTTTTGCTTTAAGTAGCGTTTTAAATCTTTTCCAGTTTTATCAATCGCGTCGATAATGCTTATGGTGGTAATTTCTTGTTGTACTAAAGCTCGGTGGATTGATAAAATTTGGTTAATTTGCTTAATAAAATCAGTAATTTCAGTTGTACCGTGGTTTTCATTTATTGAAACATATAATTCAAGCATGGCAATGGATTTAATGTGACGATCTCGTCATTGTTTATCATGGTTGGTTATTTCTTTGGAATCACTATCTAACCTATCCATGATCGCTACATTAACGTCACTGACGATGTTATGCAATTCGCCCATGCAATTTCAAGCTATATTTTCCGACCTTAGTGCATATAAGCGATGAAAGGTAGCAAAATAGTCATGGAATAAATCGACAATTTCAGCCGCTTGGTTCCCAATTAAATTTTCAACAAAATGATTACGATCTTCTTGAATTTGTTTGGTTTCATTTAGTCGTGTTTTAATGTCATCAGTTTGCGTGATGATTTCATCGTGGTTGCTAGTGTTTGATAGTTCTTTAAAATTAGTTTTATCACCATTTTGATATTCAATATATTGGGGAATTATTCCTGCTTCTTTTAAAGCTTTCTTAGTATCGGTAGGTAATTTAGATTTTTTAAACATGGCATAAATCAAATTTAGTAAAGTAGACTTACCACCACCTTTAGGGCCAATGATGATGTTGGTACCAGCTTTAAATTCTAGTACCTGTATTTCGTTATTGTGTTCGTTTTTGAAAACCAATTTTTTAATGAAATTCATTAGTTAACCTTCCATCATTTTAAGCTTATTTTTAATATCCGCAAACTGGTGATATTCTTGTAAATAGCAGCCTGTTCATTTAAACTTATCATCATTTCAAAGATGACAGTCACTAAATTTAACGGGATTAATGTTTGTACCGTTTGCTTCCCGTAAAAATTTTGCATATTTTACTGATTTTCGCGAACATTCAACGTTAAAAATATAGTCTTTTACTTCAGCAACATCTGCTCAAGTAACGGCATCTACTTTGTCAACGTGCGGACAAATCATAAAATCATAATCTCGTAATTTAGCAATTACTTTGGCGATTTTAGCTCCTCCCGTCGAACTATGAAGTCGAATTTCATTAATGATCCTTTCTAATTGCTTGAGTTCTTGTGGGGTATACTTATTGTCAAAAATAAATAGGATATGTCCTGTTCCTCTTGTTTTACGAGCAATTGTTAGTTCACAACCAGGGAATGCCCTGATGTTAGTTCCAATTAACTGTTCGGTTAACTCTTGGTAAAATTTAGCAGAAAAATGGTCGTGATCAGTAAATGAGATTAGTTGAATATCTTGGTTTCTAATTTTATTAATCGTGGTAGCTAAAGATATTCAACCAATCGCATCACCGATTTTTTTCGAAGTGGGAGAATGTAAATGTAAGTCTACTTTAATCATGATTAAAAATTGTCTAGTATGAGTTTCTTTAATTTTGTCAATATTGATTAGGTCTCACTATGTTACTCCAATTTTCCTAAATCATTTTGACTAGAGTGATTCTACAGTATTTTTCGCTGTTTCACACTGACATTTGTAAATCATGGAGGAAGAAAAAATATGCTATAAATAAATAGTAAAAATTTAGGAGATTGTATGAAAAAAGGATATACACCTAATAAAAAAACAATGCAAGTGATTTACGATATGGAAAATAATATTGGTGTCTTACATGCTGAAACGTTTGAAGAAATTCTTCAACGTGCTGGAATTTTTAATGTTCCATTAAATAATAAAAATGAAAAAGTTGGACTATAAACCAGATTTTTTAGCAGATTTAATTGTATGCCGAGATATGTTTGGCTCGGGGAAACAACACTTTATACCCCCCCCTACTAGGGATTATCATTTAGATAATACTAGTTTTCAAATAAACATGTTAGATGGATCAAATATTTATACATAAAATATTTTTTAGCTAAATATTTGTTGGCACGCCAATGGATTTATCACGGGAAAAGCCTGATTTTTCGGTATTTGTGTGTGTGGATGATTTTTTCTCGGGTGAATAGTTACCGACATTTCATGGTGTTTTGTTTGTTTTTATTCACTTTACATTCCTTTTGCTGTATCAAATCTACATACTCTTGATGAGATTTAAAACCTTTTAATGCTCAAAACTATTCTTTGATCTAAGAATACTCCTGATTAAGGTTTTTAGAACACTCTTCTTTGCTTGATCAATTTGAGCTTTTGTTGGCAGAATTTTTCGCTAAGTTGATCTCGAATAATCATTTCTTTGTGAGCTTTTTGTGCCAAAGGTTGAACTATTTTGTAACGTTTAATATTCAAATTTTTACCATATTTTAAATTTAAATATTGATTCCAAATTTCATCTTTATTTTTAATGGCTTCATTAAATTGGATATTAATAGATTCAATTTTTCTCACTACTTCTTGGTTAAGCGGTATTGACAATATTTCATTAAAATCAATTTGATTTAAATATTTTGTTGGAATTCAAATTGGATTATCAATTCTTAATTTATCATTAGAATCAAAAAAATAAAATCTTGGATCATCGCGTTTATGATAATCTTTATCACCAGTCATAAAAAAACATAATTGCTTACCTTGATCTTCCAAAATCCTGCTCTAAAGTTTTTTTATTTTCTTCAATTGGTGTACCAGACGATCCACCACCTTGGTTTTTGTTTAGATTTAATTAAAAATAATTCTTGTTCTTTTTGTATTTCATTGTATTCTCTGACGTTTTGAATAACAAGATTGTAATTAATTCTAAAAGATTTATAAATAGATTCTTTATCGTAAATACAATCCCTCATTTTTCT
>JAITJR010000008.1 GCA_031278855.1 Mycoplasmataceae bacterium
GAATAAAGCGAAATACCGCCATTGAGAATGGCACTACCATTATTTCTTCTAGTAAATACACCATTAAAACCAAAAGGAATTAACCTTCGTTCTATTTCCTTTGAACTGTTAAAATATGAGACAGCTGGATTAATTTTACCATCATCATCGTTAGTAACAATTTGAGATAAATCTAATAAATCACTTGTGGTTTTATTAGTATCCTTGTAGTAATTAATTTGTCCAATGTTATAGATACGTTTATAGGAATCAGATTCAATTAATGAATCCATTTTTTGACTATTTAAGTAATAGTTATGTAAATCATAACTATCGGGATTAAATTCACTCCGTAGTCCTAAAATGGCATTAGCTAGTTTTTGATTGGTAAAATATTCTTCGCCTTGATAAGTAGTATTTACCCCAACTACTTTAAACGTTTGTAATTTATCAGCAGTTTCACCATGAATTTGTTTAGTAATCCGATCAGTTGTGTTGTGAATGTGGAATTGGATGTTATCACCCACACTAAGGTGATATTTATGTTGAGCAAAGGCATTAATGATGATTGGACAAAAACCCTGTTGCATATCATATCTAGTGTTATCATCATTGATAAGTTCATTAATATTTTTACCACCAGCATCAGTTAAATTAATAAATTGACTATTATTTTTTAAACCAATAATACGAACATTGGTATTAGTGTTTGCTTTTGTTCCAGCTAAATATGTGTAAGTTTCATCAGGATCATTGGTAGTTTTGAGTCTTATTTTGTTGTAAGCGATATCATAATCGTTATCTAAAGCAGTGGTGTTGTCAGTAGGATTAACAAAATTAGTATCGCTATATATGTAATTAATAAAAGACATAAAACCTGGTTCTAAATTTCCGATCGGAATATCTAGGATGGGGATGGAGGAAATACATTTAGTTTTGTTTAGTGTGTAGTTATATGGACAATTGGGATCAATTCGCTCGCTAATTGGTATTAGAGGATCTTTAGAAGACTCTGAAAAATATTTAGCATCTCTAGCACTAGTAAAATAAGAATTCTGATAATATGCACCGTAAGGATTGTCGTGATCTGGGTTGGTTCCGTCTCCTCACATGGTTGCCTCACCTAATGTTTGAATGATTCTAGTCGTTCTTTGGTCAGCTGTATCTTTATTATTTTCTGGCATTAAAGAAACAGCGATTGATCAAGGGTTAGAAGTCATTCCAAGAGCTCCCACCACAAAATCTAAACCAGTTTTAATCATCGAATGATTCTTTAAATACATTAAATCATTGGCTTGGCCAACTGCATCGCCCATCATCGGGTATAAAATCGATCCGTGAGCTTTATGATTATCATCAATAAAACTTTGTTCAATTTTTCCATTAGAGTCATGAGTGAGATTATATGTTGCATATGTTTCGGCATAATAAAGTTTGGGGATGCCGTTATATGCATAGGTTCTATCATCGCCAAATATCTGTTGATACGATAAATCTTGATTGCTTCCACTTACCGAATATTTATCAAAATACATCGATGGGATTCAATTTATTCCATCAGTTGATGTTATAAAACCAGTCTCTCCCAAAGTATCAGCATCTACAGGTACATATTGTCCGCCTTGTTCAGTTGGTGAATATAAATCTACAGCATAACTATAGTTACGACTAGCAAATGTTTGCGACTCAGAATACTGGAATTTACCTAACACATTAATACCAAATACCAAAGTGGAAATTGACATTGCTACCATAATCGAAAGAATGATTAATTTCCAAATTGAGTTGAAGGCGGTAGAAATTCTAAATTTAGTCATGATGCTAAAACTGCGGAACGGTTCTTTAATATGGCGAACCACAAAACTAGATTTGAATTCACTACCAGTTTTCATTAAATTGACCGTTTTTTCTCTTAATTGAACAAAAGTGGCAATGATGGAGACTGATAAAAAAACCAGGAATGGTACTAAAATAGCAAAAAGCAATACCCAGATATTAAACGAAGCGAGTGGAGTTGGTAACATCCAATAATTTGAAAATAATCCAACGGCAGGTTTTTGTAAGAAAAATCCGAATAGATAACCACCAAACCCACCTAAAATAGCTGGCAATAAAGCAAATGGAATTAATGAAAAAGTAATCTTACCCTTACTCACACCATTAGCTTGCATCACCCCAATTTGAGTACGATTATTACCAATATATCGCTGGATAATAATCGCACAAATGAATAAACTTAAGATGGCAATAAATGACGTCAGAGCAATATCAATTGTTTTTATCTTAGCAACTAATGAAGGGATAAAAGCTAATCGAAAGGCCCCAGCATTTAAGACATTGGTAGTATCACTTGCCATATAACATGCTTGAATATCTTTAGGCCAGCTCATAATTTCACGAGCTTTTTTATTCATTAAGTTTAAAGTTTCTTTTTGATTGATACCTTTATTGAAAGTACCAACTAAATAATTTTCAGTAAAATTACCACGATAAGCATCAAACATTCGATTGTAAGCATGCGAATTACCAAAAATGATGCACTCATTAGTAGGGTTAGGGTTAGCGTGTTGAATGTCTAAAATAGGATAGGTGAAATCAGCAGTAATGCCACTACCGATTACCACAAAAGGCATGCTTACTTCTGACGAATTTAAAATAGTATTCTTTTTATGAGTACTAATGAATGTATCAAATTGACCTTGAGTATAATTACTATCAATGTTATTTTTATAACTTTGATTTAAAGTTTGAATAAATTGGTTACGGTCTGAAATTTCGTATGGAACGATACCGTTACGTTGTAAAAATTCAGGCGAAACCACGACACATTGAGCGGTTCAATCTTTTAGTGATCAAGATTGAGGAGTACCAATATTTCAGTTAATACTATAACGATAGCCTTTGTTTTGCAATGCAAACGCTGGTTTAAAAGTACTAATGTACGAGTTATAAGATAGTTCGTTATTAGTTGGTTCCGTAGCAAGGTTTTTTATGTCGCTATATAGTATTGAACTAGTTGCTACTATGTTGCACACATCATCGCCACACGCTAATAACTTAAAAAATGCTTGAGCAATTTCATCTTGTTTAAATTGGTCAAAAGTGTTTGGTAATTGATTGTTGTAAGATAAAAGTTTATTGATAGGATCATCAGTGTCAGGGAATAAAGTTTTTAAGTCAATCCCTCAAGCCACAAGAGGATTAAATTCGGAAATAAGGAAATTATTCTGTTGATTCTTACCAAATAAAACCACTTTGTCAATTTGATCATCAGAATTGGATTGAACCATTTTGTACAATTTGCCATCTGGTGAATTGGTAACATCTAATGATTTGAAATTACGTCAACTTACTTTATCTTTGAAATCACTCGCCAATGACTGTTGCATTGGTGTATCGGTTTGAGTAACGATATTAATTAATCGGGCTTGAATTTCGCTTTCTTTTTGACCCAAGAGTTGAAGGTCTCCAGGATTATCGTCTACACCTGATTTTTTAATTTGAGTCATGATGGTGTCATAATCATTTGCCGAGACATGGTCTGAGTCGTGGTCAGTCATATAGGTTAATTCTTTGACATTTTTACTGGAAATTTCGATAATGGGATGAAGCAGAGAGTTGTAGTAAGAATCATCAGGTTGGTTGTGGTTTTTATAAAAAAGTCCCAATAAAGTGTCTTCCTGGCCTTTG
>JAITJR010000021.1 GCA_031278855.1 Mycoplasmataceae bacterium
GCCAGCGACAGTAGACTACCAGATGGTTTGGGAATTAATGAAGACACTGGAGTGATTAGTGGGACGCCAAGTGATGCGACGGGTGGGGCAATCGCATGCACCATTAATGTAACTAGTGTATCATACACAAGCTTATCTGGTAGTGTTGATATTCAAATCACCATTGGAGCACAGATAGCGAAGTCGCTTGTTGTTAGTGGTGCACCAGCTAATGCTTTTGGTAATGTTGGTAGTGATCTTCAACAAATAAATTTGACTTGTGTAACTGATACAGGAATAACCGTTGATGATGCCCAATATAGTGCTTCGAATCTGCCCGCTGGATTAGATATTACTTTGGCTGATAGAATCGGTACAATTTCTGGTACGCCAACAATAGATGGTAAAATCAGCTGTATTATTACTGTCACGAGTGCTAAATATGGGTTATTTGATAATAGCACCAATATAGACTTTACAATTTCTCCTGCCAATACACTATTAATAAGTCTGGCATCATTGCAGAATAATACAACTTTAGCCGAAGCTTGCAATCTTGAGATTAATCCATCATCGGGAGTGCTGAATAAAAAATCTAGTTGGGATGCTATGAAAAACGGAACCTTCAATGAGTATCTCGATGATCTTTCGTACATTGTTACTACCATTCAATTTGAGGGCGTGTCTTCTGTTGGTGGGAGTACCTTCGATGGTTGTACGGCGCTACAATCTGATGGTGTCATTAAAAATATTAGGTTTGTTCAAGACCTCACCACTATCAGCGATTATGCTTTCTCTGGCTGTACGGGATTAAAAACTATTGATTTATCTTCAACACATATAACTTCCATTGGCGGGTGGGTCTTCTATAATTGTACGGAACTTACCGCCATTACCATTCCGAGTTCGCTTGAATCCATTAGCAATGGAGTCTTCGAGGGGTGCACAAGTTTGACCTCCATTGATCTATCCAAGGTTGTCTCTCTAACTTCCGTCGGCTCTAGTGCCTTCCAGGGGTGTGGGGCACTAACTACTGTTGATCTTTCTAAAACAGCAGTCACTGTCATCGGCTGGGGCGTCTTCCAAAGCTGTGCGGAGCTCACTACCATCAATTTTCCAGATTCGCTTGAAGTCATCGGCGATCATGCTTTCGAAGGTTGTGCAGCAATAACCACCGTTGATCTTTCTAAAACAGCGGTCACCTCCATCGCTTCTTGAGCCTTCTATAACTGTACGAGTTTAACAGCCCTAAATCTTTCAAGGGCTATGTTTGCTGAAGGTAATAGTGCTTCTATCGGTGGCAGTGCCTTCAAAGGGTGTACATCTCTCCAAGAAATTTTTATCCCGGAAAGGGCAGTACCACAGCAAGGTGGATCAAGTAATAATTCCAATGCCTTCGAGGGGTGTGCTGGTGATGGAAAGATTTATTATTATGATGAGGGCGGTAAGGATGTCGCTGAGTGGTTTAAGGATTTTTTTGATGGTTTAAGCAGTTGGACGGTGGAAGAAGCTTAGGCACGGTAGTGATTAAAAGTGTAAGATTTTTTTGGATATTTTAGTGTTCTACAAAAAAATATATCTATCTTCCAGTTTTACTAATTGCTCAGTGAACGATAAAATTTATTACATTGCTAGTAAAAAAGAAATACCGATGCAAATGAGGCATCAATCATGTGAACAACATTATTAATTCCAAACGAGTCAGCATTCTAGTCGCTTGTTTTAAAAGAAAATCCATTATTATTTATGCATGCTATTTAAACAACTTGAATTGTCCAATTGAATTCTAGACGCTCTTGCTCAAATGCAAATTGAGACATTAACTAAAATTCAAGAGCAGGCACTCCCATATGCATTAAGTAATAAGAGTCTAATCATTACCTCGCAAACTGGTAGTGGTAAGACGCTTTGTTACTTGCTACCGCTTTTAAACCGCCTCAATTTCAACGAACGTAAGGTCCAAAGTGTGATTGTACTCCCGACCAAAGAATTAGCTCGCCAAGTGGCTAGCAAGTTGTTAGAATTCAAATCATCCCAACCCCAGTTACGAACAACGTTGGTAATCGGCAATACTTGCATCAACTCCCAGATACAATCGATTAAAACAAATCCACCGCAAGTGATTGTGGGCACAGTAACACGGGTATTGGATTTAATTAAAAATCGCACCATTAATCGTGACATTGGCGTATTAGTACTAGATGAAGTAGATATGTTAATTGATTTAGGTTTCAACAAACAAATCAATGAAATATTTTCACTAGTTAATTCACCTAAACTAATCAAGTATGCATGTAGTGCGACCACACATTATTCGCTAGCTCAACATTTGCATCGGTATCTAGGTAATACAAAGGTTATTACGGCTAGTAAATCCATTTGAGCTAATGAAGCCATTACTCACCATCTCGTTTATGCTAGTAATACACATGATATGTTTGGTACGCTATGTGGTTTATTGAAAAACATTAGTCCCTACATGTGTATTATCTTTGCTAATACCAAGCGGATTGCCAATGACCTTTACACCAAGTTATTAAACCTGAACATTAATGTTGCGTTATTACATAAAGATTTATCAACCAGGCAGCGCAAGAATATTTATCGAGATCTTAACAAAGGTAATTACCAATATTTGGTTGCCACTGATTTAGCTGCCCGAGGTCTAGATATTAATGGAGTCGATATCGTTATTTCTTACGGTTTACCTGAAGATGATATTTGGTATATGCATCGCATTGGCCGAACGGGTCGAGCCAATCACACTGGAACGGCATACACTATATATGAAAATGGAATTGATAATCAAATTTTAAGATTAAGTCGCAAACATATTACATGACACTACTTACACCTAAATAAAGACCATCAATTAATCGAAAAACCCTTCCAGTTACGATTACGTTCAAAACCTAAATTAGATGATTTGACTAATCAAAAAATTAAAATGATCATCGGTACCAATTCGAAAAAAATTCGTCCTGGTTACAAAAAGAAAATTCGTAACCAAATTCATAAAATTAAACAACGTAAACGTCACGAATTTATTGAAAAGAAAATTAAGCAACAACTTTTATTTAAAAATATTAAAATGACTAAGAGTAAACGTCAACGTTAGTTATATGAAAAATGGGTTTGTTAAAAATCAAAGGGCACATGATCTTTATGTAAATAAACCATTGCTAAAGGCAATTTTAACTGTGATTACTCCTAGTATTGCCATGACTTTCATGATGGGAATTTACATCTTTGCTAGTCAAGTGTTAATCAACCGATTAGTCCCAATTGCCCATGGAGCAACTGCTAAAATTAACTTTGAATATTGATTTAATTTAAATTATGAAGAAGTGATTGACAAAATTAAAAGTACCAACAGTAGTTTTTACGATGTCGGCGATATCGTTAAAGGTGCCATGTCGATTTCTTCGCCCATTGCTACCATCATTGGTAGTTCGCCATTTTTTTTAGCAGGTGGATCGGCGGTTTTATTTACCCAGGCAATGGGACGAGAAAGTAAATATAAAGCTGACCAAGTGTTTAAAACATCATTTTACATGGTGTTATTCATGGCGATACTATTAACAACGTTACTATTATTAATTGATCAACCGATCCTCACCCTAATGAGTTCACCAGTGGAAAAAAGCAGCGACCCTTATTTGCAAGAATATTTTCAAAAAGTGCACGATCTGCAAATCACTTTTGGCAGAGACTACTTATTGGTTTATTCTGGTGGCATTATTTTACCGCTCCTTATTTTTTATCTAGCATCGTTAATAAAAGCGGAGGGCAGATTTCGGGTGGTAGTGATTACAAGTGTGCTCTGTAACCTTTTAAACATTGCTTTAATTGTAATTTTTATTTTATTCGCTCACCTTAATATGATTGGTGGAGCCCTAGGTAGTACAGTTAGTTACATCGTGAATTTATTAGTTTTACTAACATACTTAATCTATTTAAATCGAACTGGACAAACCTGATTATCATTTCGGTTGATCTTTAAACCTAAAGCTACTAGCATCAGGTGAAATTTAATTGCTCCCATTATTCTGGTTGGCTTATCAGCATTTTTGGTTGATGTAAGTTATGCCGTAGCTAACATGTTTTATATCCCTATTTTAGCTAATACCGCCTTACATATTTATCCTAATGCCAATGGTAATGGTATGTATTTTCAAACCATTGAAGGAGCTACCATGCCGATCCTCAACTTAGCTTTCATTACCATCTATGGCATTGTTGATGGTGAACGACTAATTATTTCTTACAATTATGCCATCGGTAATTGGAAAAGAATTAATAAAACATATCGTTACACCATCCTCATTTCCTTTATTTATGCTATTTTCATGCTATTGCTATTAGCATTCGCGTTAGGTAAACCAATTTTACATTTATTCGATATTAAGGGTACTCAAATGATGAATGATGCTTATTTGGTACTATTAATTCAACTAATGATGTTACCTGCTTTTTCATTCCAGGCCCCAGCGATGTCCATTTACATGTCAATTGCCGATACCGTCCGCAGTAACATTGCTTCGCTTTTCCAAGATAGTATTACATTCTTCCCCGTATTAGGCATTTGTTATGGTATTTGTATCGCTACTGGTAGCATTTGGGTGTTAGTATCCACCTATGTAATTAATGCTGCAATTGCTTCTAGTTTAGTCACCACTTATACACATTGGTGGTTAAAACATCGCTTTGGTAAAATTAAGACCGTTAGTGAAGTGGCAGGTAAACCGTGTGTCAGTTGAGTTGCGGTTGATAAACCACAACCGTCATTTATTCAAAAAGCATTAGAACGAGATTAAACCATTTCACCATTTAAGGAAAAACGAGAAGCACTAGTAATTGTCACTGTCACAATGGTACCTACTTTGGCTTTTCCTTTAAAATTGACTACTTTCCATTCAGGTGAATATCCTGTTAAAATATGCGGATTGGTTTTGGATGTACCTTCCACTAAAACTAATACCTTTTGATTGATTCATCGTTCGTTATTTTGCTTCGCATACAACCGTACCAATTCATTTAATTTGGTGAGACGTTGCTGTTTCGTAGTAAAACTAATTTCATCGTTAATTAATGCAGCTGACGTTCCACTACGAGCCGAATAAACAAAAGTGTAAGCATTATCAAACTGGATTCGCTCATACATTTTAATGGTGTTATTAAATTGTGCCACACTTTCATTTGGGAAGCCGACAATAATATCTGTCGAAATCGCACAAGTTGGTAATTCGTGTCGAATGTAATCAACTAATTCATAATAGTCTTTTATTTTCATGTTACGTTTCATTTGTTGCAATATTGCTTCATCACCAGATTGAATGGGTAAATGAATGTAGGGCATAATGTTCGGATGGTTTTTCATCACATCAATGATTTTTTTATCAAAATTTCACGGATTGCTAGTAACAAAACGGAGCCGCTGAATGTTAGTAGTTGCGACATCACGTAATAAATCTCAAAACCGGTATTTATCGTATAAATCAATCCCGTAACTATTAACATTTTGTCCTAATAAAGTAACTTCTTGATAACCTTGCTGAATCAAGTCATTGATCTCCATCAGAATATTTTCTTTCGTGCGACTACGTAATTGTCCTCTTGTATAAGGAACAATACAATATGAACAAAAATGATCACAACCACTCATAATATTGACATATGCTTTGATTTTACTTGTACGATAACTAGGCATTCCTTCAATCACTGCTGCAGTTTTAGAAAATACTTGAATTACCCGCTGATGATGAACTAAGACTTGTTCCAAAATTTCGGGTAACATGTGAATGTTATGTGTGCCAAAAACAAAATCAACATGGGGGATTTTTTTGATGATTTTATTTACAACCGTTTCCTCTTGGGGCATACAACCACAAATTCCTAAATGAAATTTAGGATTCGTTTCTTTGATTTTTTTTAAAAAACCAATTTCACCAAATACTTTTTCTTCGGCATTAGCTCTGACTGCACAAGTGTTAAGAATAATTAAATCAGCGCTTGCTAAGGTTTGACTAGGTTTAAAGCCTAATTCGTGTAAAATCCCGACGAGCATTTCCGTGTCGCGTAAGTTTGATTGGCAACCATATGTTTTGACAAAAAAAGTGTAATCCTTACCAATTTTTGCCACGCTTTTGATTTTGGCAAAAACAACCCGAGCCATAGTTTTATTTTCTTGCCTTTGCCGAGCTTGAACGATGTTGGGTAAAAAATACTTTGAATAATCTTTTTTCATGAAATGACAATAATTGTAATAATATTATATTTATCAATGAAGCGACTTAAATTATTATCATTATTAACAGTACCAGCGATTGCTTTGCCGATTACTTTTAGTGTTACATCTTGCGGAGCCTATAGTGCATTAAGTACTGGCTATCGTATTGTTGATGCTAATTCACAAGGTAAACATTTTTATAGTTTAAACAAACCTAATGCTTCCATCAATAGTCTATTGTGAGGTGGCAAAGGTTTTAATAACGGAAATTATGTTTTATTTCTCACCCATTCCATGATTGATAAAGGGGTTTCATTCTTGTTAAATTCACATACTTTTGTCAAAGGTGATAATCCACAAATTGATACCAATTATGCTAAGTTTGATTCTTTGTCAACTACCATCAACGGTAATTATGCCGAGAATTTACCAACCACTTCATACCAATATGTAGTCCTAGTTGAAGAAGATACCATGGAATCTTATTGTGGTAGCGCTTCACAACAACAAGAAGTATCACAGCCATGCTCACCATTTGAAAAATATACCGCTCAAGATGAAAAAATTAATAGTGACCACAAAAAAGATACTTATATCCGTAATGATGGTGCCGCTAAAGCTTATCGTGATTTAACTGATAATATTTCTAAATTATTTAGTGGTGTGGACGGTACAAGTGCTGGTAATTTTTTAGCACTACAATGAGTTAAAGGCTACCCCGCAATTTCCACTGCTAAAACTGGTGCACCCTGAGCCGACAACTTAGAATTTGCTAAATGACTACTCGATAACGATAAAAATGGTGCAAGTTGAAAAAAATAAGGTAAGTTAGCTTACCTTATTTTTCTTAATTATTAATGATTTCTGAGCACGATAGTTATGTCTAGCTGTAGCCATTGCTTTTTTAATTTGTTCTACACCCGCTGGATTCTGTGTTTTAGCCGTCTTTAAAGCAATTCGATAAGTAGTTAACTCAAAATTTAATTGCTTCTTTAAATTGTGTAATTTAAACTGATCCACTGCGTAGTTAGGTGCCTCGGTTTTTTTCTTGCGGTTAATGATAATCAATGGTAGCCCTACAATAACAAATTCCACAATTAGAATGAAGACTACTACTGCGACTCATTTAATTCAATAATGATTATCAAACTGTCAAGTAGAATAAGGACGATAGTTATATACAATTCCCCAAAAACCCAAGATGATTAAAGGGATGGTGCTAAGAAAACTAATAACAATGTAAAGATGTTTTTTCACCATGGTAAAGATGTTTTTTCACCATGGTATAGTTGGTTTAGTAGTTACATTATCAGTCATATTTATTCTCCTGGAAATAAGATTTCATTCATTTTATTTTTAATCACATCAGCTTCATTACCAAAAACAGCATAAACTGATTGTGGTGATGGCTTAATTACCCCACGAGCACCCAATTGAAGTAATTGTTCTTTATCAACAATCTTTTGATCAACGACTTGGACTCTTAACTTGGTAATACAAGCATCCACATTTTTAATGTTGGTTGCTCCTCCATAAGCAGCAATTACGTGCTCAGCTAGTACTGCGTATTTATCGTGCGGCTTGATAGTGGCATTGGTGGCTGGGGCAACATTAGCACTACTACCTTTCGCTCTGAAATCAGCTTTCGTAAACATTTTTACTGCCGCACCTCGCCCAGGAGTCTTAATATCAAATTTTAATATTAGGGTACGGAATATTAAGTAATAAATTGGTACTAACACCAAACCGATGATAATTGCTCAATAACAATTAGCGGTATGACCAGTAGCATCAGGTACCACCCCATAAATGATGAAATCTAAAGCCCCGCCACTAAATGTCATACCCATATGAGCCCTTAGAATATTCATTAATCAGAAAGAAATACCACAAAGTGGAGCATGAATTCCCCAGAATAATCATGGAGCTAAGAATAAGAAGGTAAATTCTAGTGGCTCAGTAATTCCAGTTAAGAAAGAAGCTAAAGCAGCTGAACCAATGATAGAAATAGCTTGCTTACGATTCTCACTTCCTTTAGGCACCACCAAAATCATGGCGGCGGCGGCGGCTGGTAAACCAAACATCATGAATGGATATTTACCTTGCATATATTGACCTGGGTTTGGTGCGTATGCTCCTGGTTTGTAGAACTCGTATCAATTATTTAAAGTAACCGTGAACTTAACGGTTTCACCACCAGGAACAGTAGTAATCGAATACGACTTACACAAATAATTATTAATAAACATCCATAAATTTTGATCACCTTCTGGATGTACTTCTGGCACATTACCATCTGGTCAAATGGCTTGTTTCCACGTTACACCAGTATCCACACCTTGATAAAATACATGTGAATCCAATTCAAATGATCCGCCCGCTCCTGTATATCATAATGGGGCATAGAAAGCATGATGTAATCCTAACGGTACTAGCGATCGCTCAACAAGGCCAAATATAAATGAGTTAATTCCAACTGGAGCACCACTCAATGCGTTACCAAAAGCATAAAGACCCAAACCGATCAATGGTCAAACCATCGATACTAGTAAACCTAACACTAAAGCGAAAGCAAAAGTAACAATCGGAATAAAACGTACTCCACTAAAGAAACCAATTATTGATGGTAATTGAATGTTTTTAAATTTATTGTATAAAAAAGCAACACTGAACCCAATGATAATTCCACCAAATACACTAGTGGATAACGAGCGAATCCCGACATTACTTGTAAAAATGCTTTCAAATTTACTAATGCCTGCTTCACCCATAAACGAATACCATAGAAACTGATAACCGTCAGCATCGGTATGATGATCGGCTGGGTGACCTTTAGTAATAATCAAAGCATTTTGCACCGCATTAAATATTAACCAACCGACAAAAGCCGATAATCCAGCCGTGCCCGAATCCTTCGTAAACGAAATGGCGATAGCAATGGCAAATAATACTGGCAAAGCAGCAAAAACCACATCACCAGAAATTTTAAGAATGTTTCCGAGGACATGGAGTCCTGCCATCGTTATTTGATTATCTTGAGTGGTTAAATTAACAATCGTTGATCCGATACCTAAAAACAATCCAGCAATTGGTAACATCGCAATAGGTAACATTAGACCACGTGATAATTTGGCGATCACTTCCTTAACACTACCCTTTGGTTTAAGTCTAATATCGATTTCCCCAAATGCTAACTTCTGATTTCTTGACACAGTCTGGTCTCCTTAACAATATCTTTATCAATGCAATATTTTTTTATTTATTTTGAATCGCTGCAATCCCTGGTAATGGTGAACCTTCAATAAATTCTAACGAAGCGCCACCACCAGTTGAAATAAAACTAAAATCCGCTTCTTGAAAACCTAACGACACCGCGGCGGCTGCGGTATCCCCACCACCAATTAAAGTAAAAGCATGGTGTTCGTGGTATAGTTTTTTAAGAATACTACAAATCCCTTTGGTACCAGCTTGAAAGTTTTTAAATTCAAATACACCAGCTGGCCCGTTTCAAAAAATAGTTCGTGCCCCCGCTAATGCCGCGCCAAAAGTGATTAGGGTTTGTTCACCAATATCTAATCCCATCATCCCGTTCAATCCTTGGGTAACTGTACGAGTCGTTGGTGACGCATCAACAAATTCAGACACACAAAGAAAATCCTGTGGAAGCATAATTTTATCTTTACCTTTTTGCAAGATTTTCTTTGCTTCTTCTAACATCTCTGGTTCTAACAAAGAAGTACCGACATCCACGTTCTGAGTCTTTAAGAAAGTGTAAACCATGGCGCCACAAATTAAAATTTTGTCAGCAATTTCTAATAAGTTATTAATTACTTTTAATTTATCACTAACCTTTGCTCCGCCTAAAATGGCTACTACTGGTCGTTTAGGATTATGTGCGATCTTTGATAAATTGGTAATTTCTTTTTGAATCAATAAACCAATACAAGAAATAGCAATATATTGAGCAATCCCAACATTAGAAGCGTGTTTACGATGGGCTGTACCAAAAGCATCGTTTACAAAAATAGTGGCTAAACTAGCTCACTCTTTGCCCAATGCTTCATCACACTTCGATTCTAATTTAACTAATTCACCATTAGCATTCACATCACAATAACGTGTATTTTCTAAAAGTAGAATTTGACCAGCTTTTAATTTTTCAACAGCGTCTACCACTGATGGTCCACGATTAACATTTAAAAAAAGAACATCATGATTAGGTAATAACTCTTGCAAAACTTTTACAACTGGTGCTAAAGATTTTTTGCCAGATTTAATGTCATCTAAATTTTTAATACGTGATAAGTGACTTAACAAAATAATTTTACAATTATGACGAAGCAGATATTGAATGGTAGGGAGAGCTGCAACAATTCTTTTCGGATCGGTGACTACTCCGTCTTTAATGGGAACATTAAAATCTACCCGAATGATTACTTTCGCACCTTCGCAGTCAATATCGTCTAACGTTTTTTTATTTAAAATGTCTTGCATATCACTATTTTAATTTACCAAAGTAGATGGTAGTACGTACCAATTGACTTACATAAGAAGATTCGTTATCGTATCAAGCAAACACTTTGTATAGTTTTTTACCATCAACATCCATCATCATGGTAAGTTTAGGATCAAAAATCGAACCATGAGTTTCGCCGATAATATCGCAAGAAACAATTTGATCATCATTGTATCCTAAAGTTTCATTAGCAGCAGTTTTCATGGTTTTATTTAACTCATCAACGGTTGGTGTTTTTTTCAATTCACAAACTAAATCAACCACCGAACCTGTAATCGTTGGGACACGTACAGCTAAACCATGCAGTTTACCTTTTAATGATGGTACAACTAATCCAATGGCTTTAGCAGCTCCAGTTGAAGTTGGTACCATTGACACCGCAGCTGCACGAGCACGACGTAAATCGCTATGTGGTGCATCTTGTAATCTTTGGTCAGCAGTATAAGCATGAATTGTAGTCATCATTCCTTTTACAATACCAAATTTCTTATCTAGAACGGCTACTATTGGAGCCAACGCATTAGTGGTGCATGAAGCTGCAGAAATAATTTTGTCAGTTTTCTTTAAAATAGTATGGTTGACATTATAAACCACTGTTGGAATGCCTTCACCTTTAGCTGGAGCTGAAATAATTACTCTTTTCGCACCCGCGGTAATGTGCTTAGCAGCTCCGTCTTTATCAACAAATCGACCAGTCGATTCAATAACGATATCAACCCCTAATTTAGCTCAAGGTAAAACAGCTGGATCTTTTTCAGCAAACACAGGAATGGTTTTTCCTTTTACTTTAATCGCATTACTCGTCGCCGATACTTCTTCTGTCATTTTGCCATGAGCTGAATCATACTTCAACAAATGGGCTAATGTTTCAGCACTTGTTAAGTCGTTAATTGCCACAACTTGTACATTGGTATTTTTAACTAGTTCACGAAAAACTAGTCGGCCGATTCGGCCAAATCCGTTAATTGCAATTTTGATTGCCATGATAATTTATACTCCTACACGAATTAATATAGCGAGATTATACATGTTTAAGAGTTTTAATTTGTTAAAATGAATAAATATAATTAGATTCCACTTTTTGGTTTGCTTTTGACGATGGATTAATTTATGGTTTGCCATAACTTTATTTACTATGCATCATAGTAAATGAGTTTAATTACCGACAAAGTAATTTAAAATTACCACCAATTAATAATTTGAAATTATTGAGTAATAAGTATTTAGATGAACAAATAAGAAAAGATAAAAGATTGCAAAAAATGAAAGAAATAGCCGTTAAACAGAATAAGACAGTC
>JAITJR010000025.1 GCA_031278855.1 Mycoplasmataceae bacterium
AAATCAAGGCAAAATGCTAAAATAAAAACCGCCGATAAAGATAAAGGAAAAAATAAGGGGTAAATCATGAAAAGCTATTTAGAAGTTGAATATAAAAGAGAGCTCACACCAGAAGAAAGCAAGATTATTAATGATTTATTTAAGGATTATGATTGCTATTTAAAAGGTAACAAATGGCATTATGGTGGTAATGATATCCAGATTGATTGGAGTTACCTACTAACACTACTTCATGAATTAGAAGATGAGCATAGAGATACGTGTAAGTTATTTAAAAAATGTTTCTTACATAGTAATGAAAATTGCGATGTAATAGAAAATTGAAAGGAACATGGTTATATTGTCTAATAATGAAAAATATAGACGTGCTTTACGGTTAAATGATGAATAACTATGTAAAGTTATATAATACCCGAGTATCAAAACAATGATGCAGTGTAAATATAGGAGA
Source organism: Mycoplasmataceae bacterium (assembly GCA_031278855.1). Lineage (GTDB taxonomy): Bacteria > Bacillota_I > Bacilli_A > Mycoplasmatales > Mycoplasmoidaceae > Malacoplasma_A. Next base: position 452 of record JAITJR010000025.1, read on the forward strand.
TAAAAATGGGTTTTATATCGAATCGAGAACGAAGCAAAGTACAAAAAAAATTGTACAAAGGATATGGTTTTAGAAAATGAATTATTTTTTCTACATTAATTTGTGGAATTATTTGTAGTGCTTACATCCTTTTAGGAATATTAGCGCAATGAGGAGTTGTACATGTTGAGAATGTATCTTTATCTTTTGTAGCGACAGATGCTGCTGGCAAAAAAGAACTAACAACATACGGAATTATTGCAATTGTGATCACAGGGATAACAATTTTAGGTGGGGTAATTTCAACATTTTGTTTATTTGCGATGGCGAGTCCATACAAAGTTACAAGTACTGTTAGACAACTTCAAACAAGTGCGGTTCCAGGTAAACGTAATAAACGAACTGCTTCACATACTTTTAGCGAAAGAGTTTAAAACATTAAAAATCTCGTCACTCAAGCGACGAGATTTTTATATTATTTGTTGTCTAATATTATCAATTACTTTTCTTCTATTTGTGTAGAACTCTAGTAAATTAACTCGGTGAGTATAGTAGCCACGGTCTTCATAATATTTCTGCCGATCAATGTTTTTAATTCAATTTTTATGATCTTTGGAATACTGTTCGTTTTGATATTTATCATCCACGAGAATACATAAAGAAATTTTTGAATGATTCACTTTGCTAACAGCTAAATCCATTGTATGTGTGCCAATTTGCTTATGTTTTTGGATGACAAGATTTTTATCCAAAGCTAATTCACTAGCTAATTGTTCAATGATTTTATCGGTGTCATGCATAGAATTAGTAGTCGATTTTAAATTTTGTGGTACATCTTGGTTACTATTGATTTGTTCAATGTAACTAATAAAATTTTTGAAAATAGCGGTATTTTCATTCTTGTCATTAGTGATATCACTAGCCATAAAAGATTTGATAATAATCATTTTTTCTTTAGCTCGACTAGCCATTACATTAATACGATTTTTACCTCCATTTTGGCTGACTGGACCAAAATTTTGTAAGAAACGTCCAGTTTTATCTTTTCCAAATGTACAAGAAATGATAACTAGATCGCCTTCATCGCCTTGTACATTTTCTAAACTTCTAATTTTCAATTTTAATTGTTCTAGTCTTTCTTGTAATTGAGGTTTAGCAAAAGCAAGCCGCTGGATGTAGTCAGCTTGTTTGATATTAAAGGTAATGACAATGGCGGTAGGATAAGTATCGTGGTATGATAATAGACATTGAATAACTTTATTAGCTTCACTAGGGTTAATACCATTTTCGCGGTCGTATTCACCCATTTCATCAAATACTTCAATTGCTTTTTTAAAAGCTCCATTTTTAGTAATGCAAATTAATTGGTCATTGTAAAAATAATGACTAGAAAATCTAATTAACTGTTCGCTAGTAGAACGATAATGATTGTCCAAAGTAAAGCTCATTCAATTAGAAGATTTTGCTTTATCTAATAAAGAATCGACATTATCAAAATGTCCGTCATAAGTTTCATCAAGTGATATTGATCTACTAAAAAAAGCAGTAGGTTTTAATTGTTTGTCATCACCTGATACAATACAAAATTGACAACGATATATTAAGGTTAAACCACGTTCAATCCGTAATTGACTTGCCTCATCAAAAATACCATAGTCAAATTCATGTTCATTAAGTGGGACAATTGAAGATGTAGCATCAGGGGATAAAATTCAGACAGGGAAGACACGCTTTAAAATGGGATAGTATTCTTTAATGATTTTACTAATATTGGGACGTTTAGTTAAATTAGCAATTCTGACTAATTCGGTTCATTTAACTTCGTCTTCGTGATTAGCTAATAGTCTTTCCTTTAAGTTATTAACATAATAATCTCGAATAATTTCATCGGTATGTTTAGCATGTATTTTGGTGTAGTCCCAATAGTTTCGAATGAGTGTTTGTGATACATTACCTTTTTGAAGGTAATCAATAAATTTTTGAAAATTAGTATTAACGAACCAGTCATGAATCGAAATGTATTCATCAATTAGTTTATTTTCGTGAATGAAGGGAAATATTTTCTTAAAATTAGCAATATAAGTTAATTTATTATTTACTACTTTATTAAATGCATCAATAAAAAAAATTACATTTAAACTTTCAACAATTTTTGTACGTATTTGAAATATTGGTTTTTTAGCAATAATTTTATTTTCCTCAATAAATTTGGCAATGATATACGGTTGATCTTTTTCTGGTGCTTGTTTAATTACTTGTAACAACTCTTCAACCCGACGATAATTGTATGCTTCATTACAAATTTTTTCTTCTTGAAAGACACTAGTATAAGCAAGATATACATCACGAAGTAATTCAATATTTTTAATTAATTCACGTAAGCCTATTTGTTCAATCTTTAATTTATGATAGATTCACTTGATGAGTTCAAGATGACGTTGGTATAGGGTAAAATCTAATTGATCAAAAATTTGTAAAACATAATATATGTCATGCTGACAGATGTCTTTGTATTGAAGTAAAGAAGTAAATAATTTTTGATAATTCAATAAATTTAAATAATCTTGATTCTGCAGTTGTAAATTTATTTTATTGGTGGAGACAATTAAATGATGAAGCTCAATAATTTTTTTGTAAAAAGTATTATTGTTTTGTTCATCAAAAGCAGACATTGCTAAAGAACTGAGCGATAGTAATCGGTTATCTAACACATCTAAAGCTGCCTTCTTTTCGGAAATTACAATGATACTTTTATGATTTAATAATAAATTGGCAATAAGATTAGCCACTACTTCAGATTTACCTGTTCCTGGTGGGCCATAGATTAATGTGTTTTTATTTTGGGAATTGATCACAGCTAATTTTTGAGTGAGATTCAAAGGATTGTTAATTTCATAAATTTGATCGTTTTCATAGATTAAATGGTTTAAATCTTTGTGGAAGATAGTATCGTAAGTAGGAAATTGATAATCACGTGACAAAATTTCGTCATAATCTCGTAGCATCTTACCACCAATGGGATTTATTAGTGATACAAAGAATGATTTCGATATCTTCAAAGTTTCGGTTTGCTTGAAGCTTTCCACACTAATTTTTTGAATTTGGGAATATTTATTATCAATTGTTAATGTCGGAATGATTGTAGAAAAATACTGGAAATATTCATTGGCATTAAAAACATTTTTGGTTATATTTTGGATGATGCCAGTTTGTTTTTCTAGTAAATTATCTAAAGAAATGGCTAGGGTACTATTAGCAATTTGGTCACCATTAATTTTTTTGATAATTATTTCACTATTAGCCCCTTTCATAATTTCAATTTCAATATTTATCAATGGGGCTCGCGCTATTAAGTTATCTTGATTTATGGAAGCTAATTTGCCTTCTAGTAATCCATACGATAAATATAAAGTTCATACTGATGAATCGTAATATTCTAATTTTGCTTTTAATGAATATTCTACTAACGCATCCAATAATGTTAATTTTTGATTAATAATATTTTGAATAAGTTTTTCTTTATTTTCGGTGTTAGTGATGTCGTTTGCTTTTAATGATGCCAGAGCTTCTGGCAGATTATTAGATAAAACGGCATCATTAATAACGGTCGATATTTTGTTGAGCAAATCGTTTTTATTGATTCTTAGTTCAGTCATTGCTTGATTTTCGATAAAATTTAATAAATCGTTTTCGTTAAAAAAATGTGCTAAATCTACAAAATATGAATTAAGTAATAATTCAGGAGTGTTTTTACCACCTGATAATAGATTCTTACGTTTTTCTAGTAATACTGATTTATCCATTGCCTATATGTTG
>JAITJR010000099.1 GCA_031278855.1 Mycoplasmataceae bacterium
GGGTACTCCTCTCCATTACTCTTCCGTCTTCCATCGCCTCCATCGGCAATCGTGCCTTCGAAAACTGCGTAGGATTAAAAGCAATTGATTTGTCTTCCGCGTCGAATATAACTAGTCATCTCGGCTTTGATGTCTTCACTAATTGTACGAATTTAAAAACTATTGATTTGTCTTCCACGAAGATACCTTATGTCAACTATTCCTTCGAAGGCTGTACGGCCCTCACCAATATTACCTTTCCAGATTCACTTGTATTCATCGGCACTTGTACCTTCTTAAACTGTACGGCACTAACTACTATTGATCTCTCTAAAACAAAAGTCACTTCTATCAGCTCTTATGCCTTTGATGGGTGTATGGGTTTAACAACCCTAAAGCTTTCGAGTGCTATGTTTGCCTCCGACAACAAAGCTTACATCGCCTCTTATGCCTTCCATGGGTGTACAAAATTAAACGCTATCTATATTCCAGATGATGCAGTATCGGTACCAGCAGGATGAGATAACTACAATACGAATGCCTTCTCTGGCTGCTCGGAGAACGGCATAATTTATTATTCAGGTAGTGTGGCAAATTTAGCTATTAATTTTAAAGATTTGTTTGAAGGTTTAAGTAAATGATCAATAGGATCTTAAATATAATTACCACAAATTACAAACATTCTGAAATTCTTCATCACTCGTAAGTTTTATGTACAAAAAAAGCAAACGTCAAAAGATACATTTACTTTGTTTTTATTGATATTTTTTTCTGGTGCTGAATCCGAGAATCGAACTCGGGGCTAGAGCTTACCATGCTCTTGTTTTACCACTAAACTAATTCAGCAAGAATTAATGCTAAAATGAATTTGGGGCAATAAATTAATCGTTTGCTAAGTAATTTATGGGTTTTAAACTAACTCTAAAATAGCCACTTCAGTACGATCCCCAGGTCGTTTACCTAGTCGCAATACACGCGTATAACCACCTTTACGTTGGGTGTATTTTTTAGCAATTTCTTCTAATCTCTTCACGATGGCAATTCGATCTAACTTCTTGGTGTTTTTAACAACCGATAAAATACGACGCTTGCTATCTAAAGTATTTTTTTTAGCCATGGTAATAATCCGTTCCACATGTTTTTGGGTTTCTTTGGCCTTAGTGAAAGTAGTGCTAATTTTACCATAGGCAATTACATCACTCACTTGTTGACGAATTACCATTTGTCTTCAAGCGGATGTTTTACCTGGTTTATTTACGTAGGACACGGTTTATTCCTCCTTGAAAGTTAAACCATATTCAACTAATTGTTTTTGAATTTCACGTAATGATTTTTTACCAAGATTTTTAATCTTTTCCACTTCTTCTTTCGTCATCGCAGTTAATTCATTAATAGTTTGAATGCCCCGTCGCTTTAAGCAATTATAAGAACGCACTGAAAGGGTCAATTCTTCAATTGGAATGGAAAGACCTTCTTGTTTCTTTTCTTCTTCGTGTTCTTTAATAATTTGCATTGTCTCAATAGCAGTATTCACATCAATTAATGGTTTCAAGTGTTCGCTTAAAATCTTGGCTGCTACCGCGACTGCATCTTGTGGTGAGATTGCTCCATTGGTAGCGACATCTAAAGTTAAAATATCACCAGTGACAGTCTTCGATATTTTTTGTTCTTCAATGGTATATCCAACACGAATGATTGGACTAAAATTAGAGTCGGTGGCAATAATGTTTAAACTATTAACCATTTCCCGGTTTTGGGCAAAAGTACGGAAACCACGACCACGCATCGCGAAAATATCAATATCAAGTTTGGTGTTGGCATTAGTTACCGTAGTAATGTATAAATCTTTGTTAATAATATTAAATCCACTTGGTAATTGAATATCACTAGCGTAAATTTCACCAATACCTTTTTTGGCAATTTTTAAGGTTGGTCATTGCTCAATTTTCGTACTAGCTAATTCATCATCACTAATAATATTTTCATCAATTGTAACTACTAAATTTTTTAAATTCAAAACAATTTGGGTAACATCTTCTTTCACACCACTAATGGCTTGAAACTCGTGATTAATGCCTGGAATTTTAATTGCAAAAACACTAGCTCCTGGAATATTAGATAACATGGTACGACGTAAAGCGTTACCTAAAGTTACCCCGAAACCTCTTTCTAAAGTACCGATCGTGAATCTAGCTTGTTGACTATTAGTCGATTCAATCTCCGGTTTAATTGTATATTTTAAGAATTTTTCCATTATTAATCTCCTTGGTAATTATCTTGGTTTCTTAGGTGGACGACAACCATTGTGGGGAATTGCGGTCACATCATTCATTTCCGTAATTTCTAATCCAGCCGCACTAAGCGAACGAATCGCGGTATCCTTGCCTTGACCTGTGCCGTTCACATTTACAATGATACTTTTTAAGCCTAAAGCAATGGCGTTTTTAGCAGCAGCGATTGCTGCTAATCCAGCGGCATAAGGAGTTGATTTTTTACTACCTTTATATCCAATGCTTCCCGAAGAACTTCAGGTAATGGCATTGCCTTTTAGATCAGTTATGGTTACAATGGTATTATTAACTGTAGCGTGAATGTGAGCGACACCATGTACATCAACCAACTTACGTTTTTTACGAGGTTTAACTTTTTTAGAACCACTCGTGGTATTTTTTTCTTGTTTTTTAGTTTCTGCCATACCAGTCTCCTAATTCTTAGTTTCCACTTTCTTATTAGCCACTGTTTTACGCGGACCTTTTCTAGTACGAGCATTGGACTTAGTTCTCTGACCACGAACTGGTAAACCACGACGATGACGAATACCACGGTAACAACCAATTTCAATCAAACGTTTAATGTTCATCGCGACATCACGTCTTAAATCACCTTCGATCGCCAATTTAATTGCCACCTCACGAATTGCTGCTAACTCTTGTTCGGTTAATTCGTTGACCCTTTTTTCAGGATCCACATGAGCTTGGGCGACAATCTTGCGCCCTGTGGAAATACCAATGCCAAAAATTGCCGTAAGGGCAAACGGAATTTTTTTATTATTGGGAATATCTACACCTAGTAAACGTGCCATTATTAATTATTGATCTCCTTCATTAACCTTGTCGTTGTTTATGCTTAGGATTTTTACATATTACCATAATGCGGCGGTGTCGTTTGATCACTTTGCAATCTTTACAAATTGGTTTAACTGACGCTCTAACTTTCATATGCACTTCCTGTTTTTTGGTACTGAACATTAGTTGTGTTACTAATAAAACTATCGTCAACATTGCCAACTTCATTGACCATAACACCACGAGCAGTAGCAACAATTATGCTACAAATAACCATTTGCACAAAAACACGAAAAACAACCTTACTAGAATTACGGATCGCAATTCCTTGTTTTTTTTCACTGATATTATTGTGATTTTCACTAATCATTACTTGTCCTTCCAAAATCATTTATTGTTAGATTTGGGGCGATAATTATACACATGTTTAATAATTATATAATTAATTTCTATATGTGATGCGTCCTTTTGTCAAATCGTAAGGGCTCAATTCAACCGTAACTGCATCGCCTTTGAGGATTTGAATATGATGTTGACGCATTTTCCCACTCACTACCGCATTAATTAATACTTTATTTTCCAGTTCCACCTTATAGGTACTGTTAGGAAATACTTCTTTAATAATTCCGCTCATTTTTATTGTGTCGTTTGCCATGTTTTTATTCCTTATTTTTAATTGATGTTAATTTTATTTTTTTGACCTTATTTTGCCTAATGTTAATTTGATGTGTCGTCATCATTTACCTTTAACTACGAATCATGCCACTCTCCTGTTAGTACTTCGCAACCATCAGTAGTGACTAACACCATGTGTTCTCATTGACAAGTTAATTGATGATTTTTACTCTTCACTGTTCATTGATCCACGGGATCAATGAAGTAGGCATCGCTACCTGTCATTAACATAGGTTCAATGCATAAAGTCATCCCAGGCACAACTTTTGGGCCAGTATGTGGTTTACCATAATTTAAAATAATGGGGTCTTCATGTAAATAATTGCCACAACCATGACCACCAAAATCTTTCATGACAGTATAACCATGAGCTTGGGCGACATTAGCAATCGTATGACTAATGTCACCAATGTGAATACCTGGTTTAATAACTTGAATCGCTTGTCACAAAGCAGCTTGGGTGGCAACATTAATTTTAGCTGGCACATCACTAGTGGGAGCAACATGAATGGTAAAAGCCGCATCGCAAACATGCTGCTGGTATGTAATTCCTAAATCAAATGTGATCAAATCATTAGGTTGAATTACATAATCTCTAGGGATGCCGTGAATCAATTCATCGTTGACACTAATACATAAATGTTTAGGGAAACCGTGGTATTGTCAAAAACTACAGGTCGCTCCCAGTGATGCGACTAACTCCGCCACTTGTTCGTCCAAAGCATTTAAATTTACGCCCACTTTGGTATTGGCGATCAACATTACCCTTACTTTTTTTCAAATAGTGGCAGCGGTTTTAATTAAATTAATATCAGTACTAGATTTAATGTAAATCATTTATTGCTCAATTAATTTCACTACTTCAGGTAAGATCGCTGCAATCCCGTTGTTGGCATCAATGCGATATAGGTTACCACTACCATGATAATACTCAATCAAACCACTAGTCACTTCCTGATACAAATCAAACCGGTTACTAATCGTATCGTGGTTATCATCTTTTCGTTGAATTAAAAATTCACCATCATAATCACAGATGCTATCCATCTTCGGTTTTTTAAAATAAATGTTGTAAATCGCGCCACATTTTGGGCAAAGTCGGCGACCAATAATTCGTTTAATCGCTAATTCTTTTTCAACATCAATTAATAAAATTAAATTAGGTTTAATAATGTTATCCAAAAATTGGGCTTGCACTGGGGTACGGGGATAACCATCTAAAATAAAACTAATTTTATTGTTAACCAAATTTAATAGTTGTTCTTTCACAACGGCGTTAGTGACATCATCGCTCACTAATGCCCCTGTAGCAACAATATTTTTTAATTGTTGTCCCAACGGGGTGTTATCAGCAATCACTTTGCGAAACATGTCTCCAGTTGATAAATGTTTAAACTTATATTGTTCAATTAAATATTTAGCTAATGTGCCCTTACCACTACCAGGAGCTCCTAATAAGATAATATGATAATTAGGTTTTATCATAATTGTTCAACCTTAGTTTGGGCATCATCAATTTCTTCCACATGTTTGGATTCAATTCGACTACGCGTGATGTTATAACCACTAGTCGTTGAAGCACTTTTGATTGAATTTCACAACTCCATGGTGGCGGTTACAATAATAATTAAACCTGTTCCCCCTAAGGCTAATCCACTCGGAATCGAAGTAATCTTAGCAACAATGTATGGCAAGATCGCAATCAAAGCTAAAAATGGTCCACCAATCCAATTTACCCGACTCAGCACTTTGGTAATGTGACGCTCAGTGTCGGTGCCAGTTTTAATCCCTGGAATAAATTTACCACTCTTTTCAAAATTCTCTGACAACTGTTGTGGATTAATTTGAATATAAGAATAAAAGAAAGAAAATAAAACGATAAACACAAAATACAACACCAAGCCACTTGGGGTATTTAAAGTTAAATATCCATCCACCCCAGTACCATCACCAGCGATAAATCACTTTGTTTCACCTTGTGGTAAAAATTGGGCAATGGTCCCTGGAATAGTCATTACCGATGAAGCAAAAATAACTGGAATAACTCCAGCCGCATTTAATTTAATTGGTAGAAATGGCAAGTTATTAATATCGGTCGTTAATCCTTGGCCTGTTTGTTGAATTGGTATTTTACGAGTCGAGCCATTGACAAAAATAGTCGCAATCAAAATTAAAACAAAGAATAAAGCATATAACCCAGTTGCCATCACCAAGTTAATGGTGTAATTTGAATTTTGTGAATCCATTTTACCAGCAATGGTACGGAAGGCTTCCCGAAAGTTAGGAATAACCGAAGAGACAATACCAGCCAAAATTAATAAGGTGATGCCGTTACCCACACCACGTTTGGTGATGATATCTCCTAAAAAAATGGATATATAGGTTCCAGCCACCATAATCATCAACAAAGTCATAATTTGCCCAGGTGATAGTTCACCAATGGAACTGTGCCCAAAGATGCTAATCCCACTACCACTTTGTTGGTTATTTAATAATAAAGCCATCACGGCATAACCTTGTGCAATACAAAATGGTAAAGTAATGAAACGCGTAATTATTTCTAACTTACGACGACCTCTTTCCCCACCTTTTGCCATACGAGCCATGGGTGGAATTAAATCACTAGATAGTAATTGCACAATAATCTGGGCGGTAATATATGGACCCACCCCAACCGCAAAAATAGACATACGACTCAAGCCACCACCAGCTAATAAATCTAACATCCCAGCAAATGAATCGTTCGGATTAAAAGCATTAGCTGGTAATTTAATACCAGGAATAGTTAAAGTACTACCAATTCGAAAAGCTAACAATAAAAACAAAGTAATCATCAAAGCACTAATAACTGTTTTATTAGTGAAGATTTCTTTAAGAATTGTTTTAGCTGATTTATATGTCTTAGTAGTAGCTGGCATATTTCTTATTTGATGATATTAATTTTTCCTTGGGCTTCTTCAATAGTTTTTTGAGCACCTTTAGTAAACACATGCGCATGCACTTCTAAAGCATTGGTTAATTTATCATTCCCAATTACTTTAATTGGCAATTTATTATTAGGAATGATGTGTTTATCTACCAATATTTTACTATCAATTTGGGTGACTTTTAAATCGGCCAATTGTTTGATAGTGACTACATTATATTGCTTACGAAAATTAAAATTATTAAATCCTACTTTCGGTACTTTACGATAAATTGGCGTTTGACCACCTTCAAAGCCCAAACGTACGTGTCCAGATTTACGTTGCTTTTGTCCTTTGGTTCCTTTGCCACCAGTTTTACCAATGCCACTACCGAATCCACGTCCATAAGTTTTACGTTTATGACCACGTGACCCTTTGGCGTATTTTAAGTTACTCAATTCCATAAATGCACTCCTTATAATTCCTTAATATCTTTATCTCGTAATTTAGCAATCAACGAAGGATGACGTTGATTAATTAAACCATCAATCGTTGCTTGTACCATATTTAAAGCTGTATTACTACCTTTATTTTTAGTATAGATATCCTTGAAACCCACTAACTCGATTACCGCACGAATTGCTCCGCCAGCAATGATTCCGGTTCCTTCAGGGGCTGGTTTCAACAATACACTTGAAGCTCCATGACGTCCTAAAATTTCGTGATACAAAGTAAAACGTTTGTTCATGATAATTTCCACGATGTTCTTCCGAGCGTTTTTAATCGCTTTTTTGATCGCATTAGGTACTTCCGTTGATTTACCAACACCGTAACCAACTTTCCCGTTTTTGTCTCCAATTACCACCAAAGCACTAAAACGCATGTGACGTCCACCTTTGGTCGTTTTGGAAATTCGTTTAATGCCAACCACTTTTTCTTCAAAACCCATCTGGTTTACACGTGAACGTGTTTGACGTTTAAAACCAAAATTACCACCTTTTCGATCGCCTCATTTTTTGGGAGTAGCTTCTTTTTCTTTTGCATCGGCTGGTTTCGGGGCTGATGGTGTTTTGGTATTAATTGGTGTCGCTGCTAGCGGAGCCTTTTTTTCATTTTGTAACATGATCTATTCTCTTTCCTTTAAAACTTTAAGCCGCCACTACGAGCAGCATCGGCCAAAGCCTTTACTTGACCATGGTACGGATTACCGCCACGATCAAATACGACAGCTACAATTTTTTTAGCAATGGCTTTTTTGGCAATATCGGCACCGACTAATTTGGCGGTAGCCACTGTAGCTAGTTGTTTAAGTTGCTTAGTTGAACTAGCGACTAAAGTTTTACCAACACTATCGTCAATAATTTGGGCAATAAGATGATTATTACTCTTGGCAACGACTAATCTTGGTTTCTGATTGTCAAATTTATGTAAACGGTTAGTAATACGTTTATGACGTAATTGTCTTTTAGCTTTGCGATTAATATTAAGTTGTTTCATTACAATCTCCTATTTTTTGGCTCCACCACTTGATGCACCAGAACCTTCAGCGGTTTTACCGACCTTACGAATAATAATCTCGTCACTATACATAATTCCTTTACCATTATATGGTTCAGGCTTACGAGTAGCACGAACGTTGGCGGCAAACTCCCCGATGACAATTTTATCGTAACCATCAATCACAATTTCGGTGGGGGTTGGACACACCACTCGTAGTCCTGGCGGAATGTCAAATACCACTGGATGACTAAAACCAATGGCCAACGTTAACTTATTACCGCTCACATTAGCCTTATATCCTACTCCCACAATTTTTAATTTTCTAGTGTAACCACTACCTAATCCAATTAAAGCATTGTTAATATTAGAATTAATCGTACCATGAAATATTCGAGCTGATTTTTCATCATTACGACGCGTTACTTTAATTTGATTGGCAACGTTTTCCACTTTAATTAAATCAGCTGGATAAGGCACCACTAAAGTACCTTGAGCTCCTTTAACTTGAACAACATTTTCGTTAATGGTGACTGTAACTCCCTGGGGAATATTTAATAATTTATTACCTTTTCGTGACATGTTGCCTCCTATCAAACATAAGCGATTACTTCGCCACCTAAATTATTACTACGAGCAAATTTATCAGTCACTACCCCTTGACTAGTAGAAACAATCGCAATCCCTAAACCACTTAATACCCGCGGGATTTTCTTTGACTCTTGGTAAATTCTTAATCCTGGTTTAGAAATCTGTTTAATACCAGTGATGGCTGGAATTTGGTCTTTGTATTTTAAAGTAATGGTAGTTTTACTTACCGCTGATTTATGTCCCTTTTTGGTTTCAAAATTAGTGATGTATCCCTCATTTTTAAGGACATTTAAAATGGCGGTAGTGATGTTCGAAGTATAAATAGCACAATTAGGGTGTCGTGCTTTGTTAGCGTTCTTAATACGAACGATTAAATCTGCAATTGGATCAATATACATGGTGTTTTCCTTTCCTTATCAAGATGCTTTCTTTAAACCGGGAATAGCCCCTTTGTAGGCCAATTCACGTAAGCAAATACGGCATAACCCGAATTTACCAATTACGGCATGTGGACGACCGCAACGAACACAACGATGGTATTCACGTACTTTGTATTTATGATGTCTTTTTTGCTTTGCGATTAATGATTTCTTTGCCATATTTACCTCTATCTTTGTTTTGCGAACGGTAGTCCGATTGCTTTTAACATTGCTTTGGCTACGTCATTTTTATTCGTGGATGTCACAAATGTCACATCGAATCCACGAACTCTTTTAATATCGTCATAATTAATTTCAGTAAAAATAATTTGTTCTTTAATGCCGATGGTATAGTTACCACGACCATCAAAAGAATTATTACTAACGCCTTTGAAATCACGTACTCGTGGTAGGGCGACGTTAATTAAATTTTCAACGAAATTTCACATACGTTCACCGCGTAAAGTTACCTTAACCCCAATTGCTTGATTTTCACGTAATTTGAAAGTAGCAATGGCTTTTTTAGATTTAGTTAAAATTGGTTTCTGTCCAGTAATGGCTTGAATTTCGTTGGTCATTGCTTCAATGTATTTAACATCAGCAGCAGCATCGCCCACGCCAGCATTAATGACAATTTTTTCTAATTTAGGAACTTGCATGATGGATTTGAATGCAAATTCAGTCATTAAAGCATCCTTAATTAATTTTTCATATTTTGTTTTTAAGTTTAAACTCATAATTTAATTCCTACTTACTACCAACGGGATGGTTGGTCTTTTTCGCAATTCTGACTTTTTTCCCTTCCTTGTTGATGGTGTATTTAATTTTAGAAATACCTTGGGGCGCTTTGGGAGCTAATAAAGCTAATTTACACAAAGGAATGCCAGCTTCTTTTTCTTGGATCCCGCCCTTTTCTTGTTTGGCATTTGGTTTACGGTGCATTTTAACTTTATTTAAACCCTCAATCACCGCCACGCCTTTTTTATTATTAACTAATAAAACTGTACCTTCTTTGGTGGCATATTTACCTGCAATCACTCGTACTTTATCACCTTTTTTAATTCTTTGCATACTCAAGCCTTCCTAAACTACCTCTGGAGCCAAAGAAACAATTTTCATGAATCCTTTGTCTCTTAACTCACGAGCTACAGGTCCAAAAATACGTGTACCTCGCGGGGTGTTATCTTCTTTAATTAAAATGCAAGCATTATCAGCAAAAGTAACCCGGTTGCCATTCTCACGTTTAATCCCTTTTCTAGTACGCACAATTACTGCTAAAAACATTTGACCTTTTTTCACACCACCTTCTGGTAAGCAATCTTTAACCGATACTTTCACAATATCACCGACATTAGCATAACGTTGACGGGTATGGCCTAAAACCTTAATAACTCCCACCTGACGAGCACCAGTATTATCAGCAACATTTAATCTAGACATAAATTGAATCATCTTTATTCTCCTATTTCGCCTTTACCAATACAGCTTGTACTCGATAAAATTTCGTTTTACTAATTGGTCGTGTTTCCACAATTCGTACTTTATCACCCAATTTAGCCATCCCAGTTTCATCATGGGCATGATATTTTTTATGAGTAATAACTAATTTTTTATAACGAGGGTGTAAATTTTTACGTTCCACTTCCACGGTAACTGTTTTCGCCATTTTGGTTGACACAACCATTCCCGTAAAAGCTTTTTTTGCATTACGTTGTTCCATTATGAGCCTCCTCCTACAGTTTTACGAATAATCTGCTTTTCAGCTTTCTTATCCATTTTGGCTTTTAATTCTTTTTTGATGGCCACTGGTGCTGGACCACTCGTTTTGCTTACTTCATCTTTACTAATCTTAGCAGGGATGGTGGTTGCTTCATTAATGGCTTCTTTTAAGGTTTCGCCCTTAGTGTCAATCTTAACATCCTTAGCTACGGCAGTTTTTAAAGCAGTTTGCACAACATTAGTAATGGATTTAACCTGATTAGTTTTCGTATCGTGCATTGCAATGCCGTGCGTACCAATCGAAAGTTTAATGCCACGTTCATTTAAAATCGTTAATGAGCGAGCAATGGTTTTACGAATTTCTGGTAAATTATTAGTTTTTTCTAATTCACCACTAGCCATCCGAAAACGAGATTCTAGCAATTGAAATTTTAATCGCATGATTAAAGTACAAAGTTCTTCGTTAGTTTTAGCTCTTAATTCTTTATTCATACTTATCTCCTCTCGATCACATTCGGTTGTTTAAATGTTTTCTTTAATAGTTGCTCCGCCACGGTTTCGTTCGGTAACTGGGCTTTGGAAACAACCCGACAAACTACATTTAACTTGTTACCAGCTTTACGTAGTGTATCTTTAGCTTCAGCTGGAGGAATATTAGCTAATTCAAAAATGACTGTTCCAGCTTTAACTACGGCACATTGAATTTCAGGGTTACCCTTACCACTACCCATACGCACCTCTAACGGTTTCTTAGTGCGAGATAATTGTGGAAAAACACGAATTCACATTTTCGCCCCTTCTTTTAGGTACTTGGTCTGGGTTTTAGCTAACACAACTCGGGCTGCTTCTAATTGTTTATCAGTAATTCAATTACCAGTTTTTTGACGACCATTACAATTACGCCCTTTACCTGATACCACTAACAAACCATATTCACCGAAAGCCACAAATTTGTTACCTTTGGCTTTACCTTCATAACGAGTCCGGTGTGGTTTACGATATTTCATGCGTTTAGGTTGCATCATAATTATTCACCTTCCTTCACAGTGGTTGTCGAAGTAATCGGAGCAACCTTATCCGTATTAATAGCTTCATCAGCACCACGGGAACGACGATAGTTGCGGTCGTTACGCATTTTCATTTCTGGTTTTTGTGGTTTGACTTGATTATTTAGACCTTTACCAAAAATTTCGCCGCGATTAATTCAAACCTTCACACCAATCTTACCATACGTCGTGTTAGCTTCTTCTAATGCATAATCTAAATCAGCTCGTAAGGTAGTTAACGGAATAATCCCTTCACTATACCCTTCTTCACGAGCCATTTCGACTCCACCTAGTCGTCCTGATACTCGGGTTTTAATACCAATGGCATGAGCCGCCATTACTTTTTTGATGGCCATTTTTTGAGCATTTCGGAACGATACACGATTTTCGATAGCATCAGCAACTTCGCGTGCAATTACTCGGGCACTTCAACCAACGTTTTCATAAGCAATGACATTGACATTTACTTTAATTTTACGTCCAACAATGAGATTAACTGCTTTAGTAATGATTGGAATATTTGTCCCATCTTTACCAATCACTCCCCCTGGTTGACCCACATAAACAAAGAGATTAACATTTTTTGAAGTACGCTCAATTTCGGTGCGTACTACTTGGGCAGTTTTATAGTTTTTAATAAAATACTGACGAATCTTTTCGTCTTCAATTAATCATTGTGCCATCTGTTGATCATCACGAGCAATTCATCGTGATTCTCAGTTACGATTAATCCCGTATCGATACCCATTTGGATTAACTTTGTGTCCCATTATTTTGTCTCCTCTACTTTAGTGGCAGTATGTAATTTTATTTTTGATTTTTCGGATGGTGGTGGTTGTAACTCTACTTTTTTCTTAGCGGAAATAATTTTAGGATCTACTTTTGCTTTGAGCTTACGGGTTTTCACGCCCAAACGATCTTGTTCGTGTTGTTTAGGATTATCGGACAACACAATTTGTAAATGACTATGACGTTTACGAATCATATTGGCACTACCTTTAGCTCTTGGTAAACTACGTTTAATCGTAGCCCCTTGATTGGCAGTCACTGCATAAATGTAAAGTCGCTCACCAACCATTTGGTGATTATTGGTAGCGTTAGCGACAGCACTGTTTAATAATTTCTTTAAAAGTGGGGCGGTTTTTTTGTCAGCATTGTCCAAGATTACTAAAGCTTGAGCTACGGTTTTATAACGAATTAAATCGCAAACTAAATTAGCTTTACGAGCCGATACATGAACATTTCTTTGAATCGCATATGCTTTCATAAATTACTCCTACTTAGTTCCTGTACTAGTCGTGCTACTTTTAGCAGCATCTTCTGCTTTATTGTTAGAAGAGTGCTGTTTGAACACACGCGTCGGCACAAATTCACCTAATTTATGACCAACCATATCTTCACTAACATAAACATTCACAAATGATTTACCGTTGTAAACACTAAAATTTACCCCAACAAATTCAGGGAATATCGCACTACGACGAGATCAAGTCTTAATTGGCTTGTGTTTCCCTTCAGTTTTAGCGTTGGCAACCTTTTTCATCAAGTGGCTATCAACAAATGCCCCTTTTTTATTACTACGTGACATGTTTGCTCCTTTATTTCTTGTTTCGACGACGAATAATTAGTGTACTCGAAGCCTTTTTCTGCTTACGTGTTTTCACGCCCATATGACGCTTTCCTCATGGTGTTCGCGGGGCATCGTAACCAACTGGTTGACGTCCTTCACCACCACCGTGAGGGTGATCATTAGGGTTCATCGCACTACCACGCACAGTAGGACGAATCCCTAAATGGCGACTACGCCCTGCTTTACCTAAATTAACTAGATTGTGATTCTCGTTACTGACCGCTCCAATCGTAGCACGACAATCGTTTAAAATCTTACGTACTTCACCACTAGATAATTTCACAATCGTGTATGCTCCAGTTTCATCTTTTCCTAACACTTGAGCACTACTACCAGCACTACGAGCTAATTGACCACCTTTACGTGGTGATAATTCGATGTTATGAATAAAAGTACCTTCAGGAATATTTTTAATTAACATAGTATTACCGATTTTAATATCAACTTTATCTCCCGAAATAATTTCATCACCTACTTTAATACCTTGAGGAGCAATAATGTAAGATTTTTGGCCATTTTCATAAACAATTAGGGAAATAAAAGCCGTACGATTAGGATCGTATTCAATCGTTTTGACAGTCGCTTTAACAGGATTACTCCGCAAAAAATCAATGAGACGATACTGACGTTTTTGTCTACCACCTTGATGACGTGTGGTAATTACCCCACGATTATTACGACCAGATTGGTTATGAATGTGCTTGATTAACGATTTTTCTGGCTGATCAGTGGTTAAATGTTGACTGTAATCAATGAGAACG
Organism: Mycoplasmataceae bacterium; assembly: GCA_031278855.1. Taxonomy (GTDB): domain Bacteria; phylum Bacillota_I; class Bacilli_A; order Mycoplasmatales; family Mycoplasmoidaceae; genus Malacoplasma_A. The sequence goes on from JAITJR010000099.1 coordinate 14,289, forward strand.
CTAGTTCGTTTACCTTTACTACGTGCTTTAATATATTTAATCGCCATAACTACTTCACCTCCGTTGCAGTTACTACTGGTTTAGTTACTTCTTCTGTGACTTCTTTTTTAGTAACTTCCTTTTTAGTTACTTCTTTTTTAACCACAGTCTTCTCACTTTTAGGAGCAGATTCTTTTGGGGCATCTTTATTACTTGCAGCAATATCCGTTCCTTCTGGCAAAGTGATATAAGCAATTTTAATTTGCTTCGAGTAACCTGGTTTTAAAGTGCCAGTACGCACCTTAGCTGGTTTACGAATTTGAGTCGCGACACTAGTAGGATGAATGCCATAAATCGATTCAAAAGCAAGTGCAATCATTGGTTTAGTTGCCTTAACATCAACAACAAAAGCATACTTCTTCTGAGTGTGAGCTACAAAAGTGTAAGTTTTCTCAGTGTGTAAAGGATATAAAATAATTGATGTAAATTCCATACTATGCCACCACCTTTGCAATTGATGTTAATGCTGTCGGTTGCATAATCACAAAGTGAGCATGCATCACATCTTGAGCTGATACTTGTTTGGCTTTTTTTGCCTGTGTTTTATCAATGTTATTTGCCGACTTAATTAATTTTTCCGCTTTTTCATTGTTAAAAACAAATAATACTTTTTGATTGCTCAACTTTAATGACTTCACTAAATTAAAAATTAATTTAGTACTCGGTTTATCAACTTGAGCTTGATCATCCAATAGGTAAACGGCATCATTCTTAAACTTTAAACTAAAAGCTGATGCTAATGCTAATTTACTTACTTTGTGATTTACTTTCACTTTGTAATTACGGGTTGGTTTAGGACCAAAAACAACCCCACCACCAACATAGTGCGGATTACGAATTGAACCTTGACGAGCATTACCAGTATGCTTTTGTGCAAACGGTTTACGACCACCACCTCGTACTTCTCCCTTAGTTAAAGTAGCATGTGTACCCTGATGGTGACTAGCGTTTTCCGCAATCACACTTTCAAACATCGCTTGGTTGTGAGGTTGATCCACTAATAATACTGGCGGTACTTCTACATCACCAATGATTTTACCAGTGAGATCAATTAATTTTATCTTTGACATAACACCATTCCTTACTTCTTTTCACCACTTGTTGGATTAGCAGTTTTAGCAGCTTTTTCCGCAAGTTCTTTTTCTTTTTCACGAGCAATTGCTTCAGCTGCTCGACGTGCCTCTTCAGCTTCAGCTTCTTTTTTTGCAGCAGCTTCAGCCGCTTCGTTAGCCGCATGTAAAGCTTCTTTATTTTCCAGATTTTCGTTTTGCTTCAAGATTTCTTCTTGAATTTCTTTGGTAATAATGACAAATTCTTTTTTGCGATCAACTTTTTTGTTAGCCGATTTAATTGTTACCACACTACCAGCTGGTCCTGGGATCGCTCCTAAAACCAATAATAAGTTACGGTTAGCAATTACATCTAATACCACTAAATTTTGAATCGTACGAACTTCATGTCCATATTGACCAGACATCTTTTTACCTTTAGGTACACGTTGTGGAGCACTACCACCACGACCAAAAGCCACTGAACCTTGGTAACGATGCACATATCCAGCCCCATGTGATAAAGGACCGATTTTAAAGTTTCAACGTTTAATTGCTCCTGTAAAACCGTGTCCTTTAGTTACACCTTGGACATCAACATATTCACCTTTCGTGAAAGTATCCACTTTAATTTCATCGCCAACATTGTAACCTTTAATCCCGCTAAAAGTTCGAATGTATTGCTTTACTGGTGAATTTACTTTTTTAAAAATACCGCGCTTAGCTTTGTTAACTTTATTTTCATCAGTAGTTAAATAACCAATTTTTACACCATCTTTACCATGCTGACTATTAGTTTTAACTTCTAGAATTTTATTAGGCTCACAATGAATAATGGTAGTCGCCAATTGTTTTCCTTTAGTATCAAACAATTGCACCATTCCCACTTTTGTTCCCATTATGTATTTCATAATTACCTCATCATTGAATTACCCCAATTAGTGTAATTCAATTCTTACTCCTGTAGGAATGATTAAACGTCTTAGAGCATCAATGGTCTGAGCATTAGTTTTGCTCAAGATGATAAGACGTTTATGTGTACGGCGTTCGAATTGTTCACGCGATGGTTTATCGACATGCACAGAACGACAAATAGTAAAAATTTCCTTTTTAGTCGGTAAAGGAACTGGGCCTCTGATACCACAGTTACAACTGCGAGCAATTTCGATTATTTTCTTAACAGATTTATCTAATAAATCATGATCATAAGAAAACAACTTAATTCTTAATTCGGGATTCATAGTATTTTTTTGGTTGTCCTTAGAAATAGTGAAGTCTTACCCTAATGTAGATGAAGTTCCCCGATACTTGACAACACTTTATGGTGTATCGGCAATCTCCAAAACCTAAGGGAACATAAATAATACTATACATATAACAATTTGTCAAATTCTTTCGAATTTATCTTAGCATTTTAAGATAATTTGGTAGCATATATATGCAACAGTAGTTGTGGTCGACTACGACTGGCGTAGTTCTGCGGTGAGGCGAAAGTCTGGTGATTACGTGAATCCGAGTCTTACGGGGCTATAGACTTTAACGCCCAGCCAAAAATAGTCCCAAAAAACCAAAAAACCCGAAGTTAACTCTAAAGTTAGCAATTAACTTGAACCCATTTATTATACACTTCTTTAGCCGATAAATAGTTCAATGAACCACGATAAATATCGTTCACTCAATCTACAGTCTCTTG
>JAITJR010000018.1 GCA_031278855.1 Mycoplasmataceae bacterium
AAAAATATGAAACTAAAAAACTGATGAGGCATTTCGACATTAATACTAACCACAATTGGAACAGCTATCCCCGTTGCTTTAACCACTAGTTGTGTTGAAAAGAGAGATTGGGTTTTCAATAATTATGGCGATATTGATAATTATTTACAACAGCACAAACAAAATGTTTCAGAAGGTCATATTTTCAAAGGTAATTTACAAGACCAAAATGATTACGATTTTATTAAAAGAAATGTGAATTTTCAATTAATTATTAACAGTGCGTTATTTGCAACACCGTTAATGGGAAAAGTTTTTGATTATGGCAAAGTGGAATTACACATCAAAAACAAAACAACCGCAGAAATTGATTATCGCTCGCCAAAACCAGAACCAGAGCCAGAATCAGTTGTTGCGTCATTAGAAGCATCAATAGACCCTGAAGTGGAAATAACTAATTGAAAAGTTGTTATGACATATGATGATTTTCTTTTCACAATCGAACAATTTTATGAAGGTGAAATTTATGTTCATGCAATCGGTAGTTATAATTTTAAAAAAGATTTATCTCTTGAAGATGGCAATGAACACTCTTATTATCTGTACCAATCTTATAGTGATCTCCTCGAAGGTATAGAATTTTATGACAGCAACACAATGTCAATGTCATTACCATGTTATTCTTTCCCATACGATTGAACCAATCATTCATTGCTTGTTATCTCTTCTTTTTTTCATAATTCATAATTAATTTAAAATTGAATAGAATTGTTATACAATACTAATGTATAAAGAAAGTAGTTACACAAAACTCACCTGATAGCAAATATAGTTATAGGTAAAAGCTTTAAATACATTGTATTTAAACTGAGCATTGTGTCTTTTACAGGATACAATGCTTTCTTTATATAAAGTTTTAACAAGGAAAATAAATGGAATATCGACCAATAAACGAAAAAATTCAGGATGCTAGATTATTAGTAATTGATGAAAATAATAATAAATTGGGGGCAATGAATAAAATGGATGCAATTCATTTGGCTCGTGAAAGAGGATATGATTTAGTTTTATTTGTACCAGCAGATAAAACTGGTGGACTATCAATCGCTAAAATTGTTGATTATGGCAAATTTACTTATGAGCAAAAAATGAAAGCTAAACAATCACGTAAGAATCAAAGCATCATCAAAGTTAAAGAAGTCAAAGTTCGACCACAAATTAGTGATCATGATTTGGAGTGACGTGCTAATCAAGCCATAGCTTGATTGAATGATAATGCTCAAATTAAATTCAAAATACAAGCTTTTGGCCGAATCGGATTTAAACCAGAATTAATTCAAGAAACCTATGATAAGTTTCTCGCTTTATTAGGTGATAAAGCAAAAATTTTAAATCCATTAAAAAAAATTACACCAGTTATTTATGAAGCGACTATTGTTAAAAACAAATAAAGATTATTAATTAAAAGGAGATTATTTATGGCTAAAATCAAACATAAAAATAAAAAATCAGCAACCAAACGGTTTAAAGTTAGTGCTAAAGGAAAAATTGTGATGAAGCATTCACATCGTAGCCATCAAGCACATAGTAAATCGACTAAACAAAAACGACATTTAAAACACGATACACAATTAAGTGCGGCGATGGCTAAGCGTCATCGTTATACAATTGAATAACAATAGGAGGTAATCAATATGAGAGTTAAAGGCGGACCCGCTACAAGACAGCGACGTAAATCTGTTAAACGTAAAGTGGAAGGAGCATGAGGAACAAAACATACTTCCTATAAAATTGCTCATCAGACTTTGTTACGTTCAGCTGAATATGCTTATCGTGATCGTAAAGTTCGTAAACGTGATTTCCGTAAATTATGGAATACTAGAATTAATGCGGCCGTGCGTGATTTAGGTTACAACTATTCCACTTTTATTGACGCTTTACATAAAGCTAAAATTCTGATCAATCGGAAAATGTTAAGCGAGTTAGCAATTCATCATCCTGATGAATTTAAGACATTAGTTACTAAAGTAATGAGCAAATAAATGTTTGACCTTATTCGAAATCGTACTAGTTGTCGTAGCTATTTGGACAAACCAATCGAGTTAGAAAAAATCAATCAAATTAAAGTAGCGATCAATAATTCACCAACTGCTCGTAACTTACAAGACTTTTCTTGTATTTTTATTACCGATCCACAAGTCCGAGAACGATTGTATGTATATGCTGATAAGCAATCGCATGTAAAAATCGCTCCCTTGTTTATTCTTTTCTTGAGTGATCAGAATTGTTTAAACACGCCAACAAATTGAAGCGAGGTTGATGCCACTATTGCAGCAACAAGTGCCATGTTTGCTGCGGAAGCAATTGGATTACAAACTTGTATGATTGGTCGAATTGTTCATCATGAAAAAGAAATTAATGAGCTATTACATATTAGAGGTAAAACTAAAATTGTGCTAGGACTAACAGTAGGATATGCCCAAAATAAATCACCGCATTCCATCAAAGTCAATCGTTGCAACAATGAAACTTATGATTTAAGCCAAATAAAATAAAAGTAGTTATGCAATTAAAACTAGATGACATTATTGAATCTCAAAAAATATTAGATCAAACAATTCAAGTTAGACATAACACCAGTTATGAAAAAACATTAGCTGAATTGAAATTGGCTTTGTTTGTTGAGCTAGGCGAATTGGCCAACGAAGTCCGTTCATTTAAATTCTGATCAATTAAACCGCCATCTAGTAAGGAAATTATTCTGGAAGAATATGTTGACGGCATACACTTTATTAGTTCATTAGCAATCGCCGCAAAGGCTAACAACGAATTTTTTTTACCAGAAAATATTCCTGTACTAGGTAAAAAAGAATTAACTTTAATTTTCAACAAACTTTTTAGTCAAATGCATACTTTAAATAATCCGCACGGAATCCATAATTGATTTCATGAATACCTTGTCTTAGGTTATCATTTAGGTTTCAATTATGATGATATCTATCAAGCATATTTTAGAAAAAATCAAATAAATTTTAAACGTCAGCAGGAAAATTATTAGTAATGACTGATTATCAAATTAAACACATCCATATTGATAATCAATTCATTATGTATAAAATGTTTTTTTGGCCAAAACATAGTATGTCGATACGGTTTGATAAAAAAACTCATAGTATTCATGTTTATGTTAATCGTTTCATATCGCAAGAACAAATTGATGTTTATGTAAAAACAAACATTAGTCGCTTTTATCGATACCTACAAAAATATAAAGCAGGTGTTCGGATTGATCTTAATCTACGCTATATTTACCTATTAAACGAAAAATATCAATTGCACGTGGTGCCAACTTGTCGTCGTCGTAAGTATGAAATTTTTAATAAAAATATTTACTTATCAGCAAATAGTAATGCCGATCGTATTTTCTTAATTAAAAAAATATTTAGTGATTATTGCAAACACTTCATCGTGCCTCTTTTCCAAAAATGAGTGAAAATAATGAAATTAAACCGTGTTAATTTAACTTTCCGCTGAATGGTTTCGCATTATGGGGTATGCAATCAAACTGTCCCTCATAAAATAACCTTAGCATTACAATCTATTAGTTATCGACAAGAAGTAATCGAGTACTTAATTGTGCATGAATTAGTTCACATCCTTCATCCAAATCATCAGAATTCTTTTTGAAAATGCGTTGAAACCTATTTACCAAATTGAAAAATGTTAGATCATGAATTAACCAAAAATACTTTAGATTATCTTGATGAGTAAAAATATCAACACTATCAATATAAATCGATGATTATTTAATTTTAATAACTGCAATTCCGTCATCGATATCAATGATATTAGTTTGTAAATAGTGATTAGAAATAAGTCAATTCTGGAATGTTTTTACTTTATGTAGCAGCGACTTTTGATTTTTGGTTAAAACTTGTAACTCTTGGAATTTTTTCAAAAATATGTTATCAACAATTAACGTTCCGTTACGATTCAAATATTTGGAAAATTTTTCGACTAAAATTTCCTGATGACTCTTCGGTCCATCAATCAAAATTAAATCAAATTTTTGAAGCGGTTGATAGTCAAAAGCATTCAAATTTAAACATGTTATTTGCGGTATGTCCTTCAAAAAAGATTGAGCAAGTTCAAAATTAAACTTATTTTTTTCAATGGTTATTATTTGGTCAATCGAGCTACATGTAAGCATGGCGCAAGCACTAAAACCATAGGCTGTCCCTATTTCTAAAACAGTTTTACATTGATGACTGTCGATGAAGTCAATTATAAAAGCCATTGTTTTTGTTCTTATAATAGGAATTTGTTTTTGCAAGCTATAAACTTTTATAGTTTCGGCTAGTTGTGATAACCGTTGTTTTTGATCAGACATATTTTAGAAATTAGAATGCGTTTGTAAGTATTCATCTAAAATAATTACCGCACTCATTTTGTCCTTTATTTTTTTAATTTGACTACTTTTTAAACCAACCTGGTACTTTAAATATCCTGTCGCTTGTAATGTAGTATATCGTTCATCTTGCAGCATAATCGGGATGGTTATTTGTGATTTTAGCAATTCATTAAATTTTTCGACTAGTAACGTTTGCTCATTTTTAGAGCCATTAATATTTGTCGGATAACCTAAAATGATTCCTGCTACATCATTTTGATAACGTTCTAATAATGATTTGATTTTATTAATACATATATTTAAATCATTATTCTGATACGTAAAATTCTCTAGACCACTAGCAATTATTCTTAGTGAATCAGTAATGGCAATTCCCATCGTTTTCGTACCTAAATCAATTCCTATTAACCGCATTGTATTTATCGTTTATTATTATAAGCATATGAAATACCGTATCGAAAAAGATAGCATGGGCGAAATTAAAGTCGCAAACTCTAAATATTGAGGTGCTCAAACACAACGTAGTTTAGAAAATTTTGTCATTGGTCAAGATACTATGCCCGAACCATTGATAAAGGCAATTGTTGCCATCAAAATAGCAGCAGCTCAAGCCAATTTAAACTTAAAAAAAATAGATCAACGAAAAGCTAAAGCCATCATTCAATCTGGTCAAGCTATTTTAACAGGTAAACTTAGCGATCAATTCCCATTAAAAATTTGACAAACTGGTAGTGGGACGCAAACCAATATGAATGTAAATGAAGTAATTGCTAATTATGCAAACAAATTATTACGTCAAAATTTTATTCATCCAAACGACCACGTAAACATGTCGCAAAGTTCTAATGATGTTTTTCCATCAGCTATCCATATGGCTTTGACGGAAATAATCATCAAAAAGATAATTCCTAGTACAGCGAAATTAATTAAAGGTTTTGTAAAATTAGAGACACGTTTTAAAACCGTAATTAAAATCGGACGTACTCATTTACAAGACGCTACACCCATTTTACTTTCACAAGAGATTTCAGGATGAAGAAGCAGCTTAGAAAATTGCAAGTTACAATTGCTAAATAGTTTAGATAGTCTTTATGAATTACCATTAGGTGGTACCGCGGTCGGTACTGGTTTAAATGCACCCAAAGAATTTGATCAAAAAGCTATTAAATTCTTGGGGCAAATTTATCAATTACCATTTAAAGTCATGTCCAATAAATTTAATGGATTAGCTTTTAAAGAAAGGGTAGTGAGCGTACACAGTCAATTAAAAACTTTGGCTACCACACTTTTTAAAATTGCTAATGATGTTCGCTTTCTAGGGAGCGGCCCGAGAGCAGGAATTGGCGAATTAATATTACCAGCCAATGAACCAGGAAGTTCAATTATGCCTGGCAAGGTGAATCCAACTCAATCTGAAGCGATGATGATGGTTTGTGCACAAGTTTTCGGAAACGATGTTACCGTTAGTTTTGCTGCTAGTCAGGGTAATTATGAATTAAATACTTTTATGCCCGTGATAGCTTATGATACATTGTGATCAGCACAACTATTAAGTGATGCAATGCAATCATTTAACGAAAAATGTGTTAGCAACATTGAAGTAAACCATGACCGCATTAAACATAACCTTGAACATTCGTTAATGTTAGTAACTGCTTTATCACCTAAAATCGGTTATACGAAAGCAGCTGAAATCGCTAAATATGCTCACAAATACAACACGACTTTAAAAAAAGCCGCTCTTACATTAGGTTATGTAAGCGAAGCAGATTTTGATAATCTTGTTGATGCTAAAAAAATGATTTAAATTAACGACTAGCGGTTGCCACAGCTTTAGCGATCGCTGGTACCACTCGTTTATCTAACACTGATGGTATTACATAATCTGCTTTTAATTCTTTTGGCCCAATTAAAGATGCAATGGCATTAACTGCAGCAACTTTCATCTTGTCAGTAATTTGTCTTGCTTTAGCATCTAATGCTCCACGAAATATACCTGGAAACACTAGGGCATTATTAATTTGATTCGGAAAATCGCTGCGACCTGTTCCCATCACTTTCACTCCAGCTTTTTTAGCTATCTCTGGTAAAATTTCTGGTAAAGGGTTAGCCATTGCAAACACAATAGCATCATCGTGCATCGCCTGAGCCATTTCCAATGTAACAATATTACCAACCGAAACCCCGATAAATACATCCGCATTTTCTAAAGCATCTTTCAAAGTTCCAGTTTCATTGTCCTTGTTAGTGATACAAGCAATATCAAAATGATGCAACGGCAACGAACGATCATTTTTATTTAAAATACCAACACGATCCACCATCACTATATTTCCAAATTTCATTAATAATAATAAACGCGCTATGGCAATCCCAGCTGCTCCAGCTCCATTAATCACAATTTTTAATTTTCCCTTCGCTTTGTGTACTACTTTGATGGCATTGGTCAATGCCGCTGCTACAACAATCGCTGTGCCGTGTTGATCGTCGTGCATAACTGGAATTGCTAATTCTTTTTTAAGTCGTGATTCTACTTCAAAACAACGAGGTGCGGCAATATCTTCCAAATTAATCCCACCAAATGAAGGTTCTAAAGCTATAACAATATTCACAATTTCGTCAACTTTTTGTGTTTTCAAACACAGAGGTACAGCATCTATATTTGCAAACGTTTTAAATAAAACGCATTTCCCTTCCATTACTGGCATTCCAGCAGTTGGACCTATGTTACCTAAACCCAATACGGCACTACCGTCAGTAATGACAGCTACTAAATTGCCCCGAGCGGTTAAATTGAAACTCTCATGCGGATCGTTAGCGATTAAACGACAAGGAGCTGCCACTCCTGGTGTATAAGCTAATGCCAAAGCTGTCGGTGAATCAACTTTAACCTTAGACTTAATTTCAAATTTACCTTTTAATTTACGATGTAATTCAATTGATTTTTTAGCAAAGTCCATGAACAATAATTCCTCTAAATATATATGCTTCATTATAGGATCTATTAATTAGATCAAGAATCCGAATAATACGGACTTATTTCTGCTGTAAATGCAAAATTAATGTAATTTATTGGATAATACATAAGTGGAAGAAAAAGATTTAATTAATTTTTCAAAAGAAGAATTAATTAAAAAATTAAAGGATGCTCAAATCGAAATTAAACGATTGAGTTTATTACTAAAACTTCAAAATCGCCAAGACATTAAAAACAGTGATGTTCTAGATAACAATGAAAACTCCAACATATTTTTAAAATATTTTTCAGGAAATCCTAATCATTATGCTGAAATGAAAATTAGTACAAAAACTAGTAAACGATGATGACAAGTAAAATGTGCAAATATGTGAGATCATTTTTTATGTGGAAAGCCACGATTAAAATGTGATCAATGTGAAAATAAAAAATACGAACCGTTAACTTTAAAAGTTTTAAACGATCATTTTCAAGGTAAAAATTTTATTGGGATTTATCCTATGTTAGAAAATAACTTAACAAAGTTATTAGCATTTGATTTTGACGAAAAAAAAAATAAAAACTACAAGACCGAAGTCTCATTTTTACTTAAAACATTGAAAAATTTTAACATTGATTATTTGCTAGAAATATCGCAATCTGGAACAGGTTTACATGTCTGAATTTTTTTTGATAAACCAATTAAAGCTTTTGAAGCAAGAAAATTAGGTTCTTTTCTTTTAACACAAACTATGGACATCTATCCTGATCTATCGTTCGCTTCATACGATCGAATGTTTCCCAGTCAAGATTACATTGCTAAAAATGGCATAGGAAATTTAATCGCTTTGCCATTAAACGGTCAAAAACTAAGTGAAAATAAAACTATTTTTGTAAATGATAGTTTTGAAGTCATACATGATTACTATCAATGGTTAAACTCTAAAAAATTCATTAAATACAATGATGTCTTACAAATTATTAGCGAATTAGATGATTTTAGTGAACTCGGTGAATTTAATAAAACCATTCATAAAAATATTAGCGAATTAAATGTTGAAGATTTTAAAGACGATATTACAATTATTTTTTCTAACGAAATTTATTTTTCCTTAGGAGATATTTCCAAAAAAGCTAGACGTTTTCTCAAACGACTCGCATCATTTGTAAACAAACAATATTACATCAATGAGCGAAAACACATATCAAATTATCAAGTCCCAAGAATATATTCTCTCTTTAAAGAAGATATCGAAAACCAGTCATTAATTTTACCGCGAGGGTGTTATGACCAAATCAAATTAATATTAAATACTTTAAAAATTAATTACAAAATTAAAGAAAAATTAAACCCAGGCAAAAGTATAAGTGTCGAATTTAACGGTCGATTAAAAAATTGACAAATTCATGCTACAGAGCAATTATTAGCGAAAAATTATGGTGTTCTTATCGCTCCAACAGGACACGGAAAAACATTGGTAGCAATATCGCTGATTGCGCAAATAAAAGTCAATACATTGATTATTGTTGACCGAATTGAATTAGCAGAGCAATGATATAACTCCCTTAATAAATTTCTCAAATTTAAGCCAATTGGAATTAATTCCTATATTAGAATCATCAGTAGCAAAAATCTTGAATACTCTGGAGTAATAGACATATGCACCATTCAGTTGCTTTACAGTAATGTAGATCTAAGAAATAAAATTAAGAATTTATATGGGATGGTTATTTGTGATGAAGTACATCACGCTAGTTCGTATACATATCAAACTGTTTTACGCGAGTTTAATGCTAAATACATATACGGACAAACTGCAACAATTGAACGATCTGACAAATTAGAAAAAATTATTGAATTAATTATTGGTCCAGTTTTGTATGAACAGGAAATAATTAATGAAGATAAATTTAAGAAAATTTTAATTCCCAGATTTACAAGATTTACTAGTAATTTTGTCAATAATGTCCCAGCAATGATAAATGAATTAATCGTTGATTCAGATCGAAATAGTATGATTGTTGACGACATTAGACAAGAATATATTGACAATAAACACATTCTCGTTTTAACTGATAGATTAAGTCATATTCAAAAATTGCATACTCAAATAACATCATTTTGTAAAGATTATTTAATATTGCACGGGCAATTATCGGAAAAGGAAAGAACAGAAAATTTTGCTAAATTAAAATCATATGGCAATAATCCATTTATTATTTTAGCAACAGGTAAATTCATTGGTGAAGGATTTGATGATGAAAGATTAGATACATTGTTTATAACATCGCCGTTTAAATGGATCGGAACACTATCGCAGTATGTTGGTAGACTTCACCGTGAGGTTAATAAAATTAAAGAACTTAAAGTTTACGATTATGTTGATATTAGAAATTACACTTTTCGTAGAATGTACAATGTTCGTCAATCTGGATACAATGCATTAGGTTACGTAGCAAGTTCCGTTAAAAGTAATCATAATACTGTTTTTATTTACAATACGAAAAATTACGAGAATTTATTAAAACAAGATCTTTTAAATGCAAAGATATGCATTCATTTGTTTATCAATGAATATAGTAAACAAAAAATTTCTGAACTGATTAAGTACATAAAAACTGATGTGTCAATTCTTTTAAATTCTAAATATGAATCATTTGCAATAAGTATTACTAAATTGACTGATTCAGAGATACCGAACTTAATTGTTATTGATAAACGTATCGTCTGATATGGAGGCATTAATCCATTTTCATATCAAAATATTGAAGAAACGATTTTAAAAATTGAGGATCCTGTAACCGCTAATGAAATTTTGCAAGACTTTGAAAATAAAGCGGTAACTCAATCTACGTTATTTGATACTTAAAACACATAAATAAAATACCAACTATTTGTCTATTCAATTACTAGTAACTATTCATCGGGAAATAATTAATTTTACCAATTTCGATTAATTTATTTCTGCTTCCCAATTTATAATGTCTTCATGTCAACACAGACTATACATATTATTGGAGCTGGATTATCAGGAGCCACATTGGCTAGATTATTAGCTGATCATGGTTATTCTATTTGTATTTACGAAATGAATCATCATCTTGGTGGTAATTGTTATGATTACTTTAATCAATACGGAATTTTAGTGCAAAAATATGGTCCACATATTTTTCACACTAATAAAAAACACATCTATGATTTTGTAAAACATTTCGCTAAATTCAAAATTAACCAAGTCAAAGTATTAGCCAACATTAATGATAAATTAATTGATTTACCTATTAACTTTAAAGCTGTTGATTTTTTTTCGCCTCACCACGCGATGGCGATCAAGAGGTTTATTAAATCCAATTGGCCTCAACAAAAATCGATTCCCATCAATGAATTAATTAATTGTCAGGACAAACAAACTCAAGAATGGGCTAATTTTATTTTTGAACATGTGTATAAAAATTATTCTGCCAAAATGTGAGGTATTCCCATTGAAAAATTAGATCTTGATGTATTAAAACGAGTTGGCATAACACCTAATTATCAATGCAATTACTTTCCCAATGATAAATATCAAGGCATCCCTGTTAATGGTTTTAGTAAAATGATCGAGAATATGTTGACACATAAACTAATTAAAATAATTAATCACAAACCAACCATCAAACTAAAAGATAATAAAACGTATATCGATCGCAAATTAATAACTGCCCCTATTTTTTATTGTGGTCAGGTGGATGAACTATTAAATTATCGCTACGGGCAAATGCCTTTTCGTAGTCTTTTCTTCAAATTTGAGACTAAAAAAATTAATTCATTTCAACCAGCAAGCATCATCAATTATCCTAGTCATCCAACCATTACTAGAATCGCTGAATATAAAAAAATTAATAATCAAACGATTAAAGGTGTTACCACAATTTCTTTGGAACATCCTGGAGAGTATGATGTAAATTCTGTGAAATTCAATAAACCTTATTATCCGATTAACAATCAAGCTAATATTGCACAATACCAGAAATATGTAAAAGAATTATCGCAATACCCCAATTTTCATTTGTTAGGTAGATTAGCTGAATATAAGTATTTTGACATGGATGATGCCATTGAAAATGCTATGAGTAAATTTAAAACTCTGGTATCGAAAATATCATCCGAATAATGCTAAATTAATGCAACGACTTCTCCTTTGAATAAGTGCGTTGAACATATTACACCTAATTGACTACCAATGATTGTGCTTAACAAGTACAATGGAAATTGAATCCAACCTACCGCGCCATTAACTCCTCATGATTCAAAAATTAACGGAGCTAGTGAGCGAAACAGATTACACGAAGCACCTGTTAACGGAATCTGAAATGTTACAATGATAGTTAAAAATAAACCAATTAAAAATGAAGTTAGGGCATAACGGTGTAATTTCTGAATTTTGGTTTTTTGATTAAGTTTTCATTTGCCTAACTGAAAAATTGCAAATGTAAATAAACCAAAACACAATAATTCGCATCAAAAACCTAAAAACATACTAAGAAATCCTGCTTGCTCAATCCCATTTAAATTTATACTATCCACTCAGATGTGTTTGTTAATAATTGTAATCCCTAATCTCGTAGGATTACTCCATTGAGACGGATCATAAGAACCTGCAATTAGAAAAATTGTTAACCCCGCTAATAAGGTTGCCACCAACTCTGTCAATAAATAACAAACTACTTGTTTGGAATGAAAACGTTTAGTTGTTCACATCACCAAAACTAAAGCAGGATTAAAAAAAGCACCGCCATGTCCAAAAAATAAAATAAGCACAAATAAAAAAATATAGGCCGAACCAAAAACTCAACTATATTGCACCCACTGGATTAAAGTAGCATTGGTAGCAGGGGCATATCTAGTTACATTAAAAATTCAACACAGCAAGATGGTTATAAATATCAACAAATATGTGCCTAAAAATTCGTCTATACAACAATGTTTTAATGATTTAGGTAAGACGAATTTATCAACAATGAATTGTTTAATATTCATAATGATCCGTGTCTTTATTATGACACATATTTATTTCAAGTGGTTATTAAGATAGTAACTATTCACCGACGCGTACGTGCACATACATGCGACTATATTTAGCAGAGCTAAATAAAAATCAAATATCGATTGTATTGGGAAAATTTCAAGGTGGTGAATTTGTTGGTTTTATC
>JAITJR010000030.1 GCA_031278855.1 Mycoplasmataceae bacterium
TTTCTTGATTCAATGTGATAGTTTTAGTCATGTTATTTGTCCTTTAGGTATTTAAAATCATCAATGATTCACTTTTTGTAATTGTAAACACCGCCCCGAGATTTAGGCAATTTTAAATACGAAAAAGTATTGAGCACGAAAGGCATTATCATGGCGTTGACTAATTGTGAAATTACTCCACAAAAAAGTATAAAAGTTATTAAATCAAAATGAGATGTTTTATATGTTCATACGAAATAACTAGTCATTAAAAATATTATAAAAAGCATGATACAAAGATTGTATTTTCAAATTAATTTAAAGGTTGTTTTTCAGCTTTTTTCAACAAAATTATTTTTTTCTGTTACATGGTAATTAATCTTAATGTGTAATATTTTGGAAAACGCCACAAACACAAGTATTAATTTAAGGTAATTACCAACGGTCAAATAAAATAGCAGAAATAAAATTGATGAAAGTAATGATTTAACATCATAAAACATGCCTCAAATTGTCAAAATACCAAAGGAAAGTAAAAATAAAAGAGAAGGTAAAAGCACTCAAACATTTGTTATGATCAAATATGGATTTATTTGACCAAAAACTAACATTACTGGGAAAACAATATTTATAAAAAATATAGAAATTCATCGCCCTCATGTCGATAGAAATCATCAAAAACCCCATGCAGTGGATAAGATTGGTAAAGTATGATTTTTGGGCGAGACTATTGATCGTCAATCAGTTGAACACCATTTAGCAAGCTGCATAATATTAGAAAAAAATGTAAGTGATCTAATTTTCATTGCTACAGATAAAGGAGAGTATAAACTTTTGTATTTTTTTCAGAAAAAAAACGATATGGCTTGATCACAAGTGTAGACATTAACTTTATTGATGGGAATTTCCATTAAGCATTTAGTTTTTACGATAAAAGCAAAACCATTACAAAATGCAGCTGAATAAATGTTATTAAGCGAACCCACAGTATGTCGATGAAAAGTCTCATCTCACTTGTACATGATTTTTTCTCACAAACTAAATTTTGCATATGCACAATGATATCCTTGAACGATTGCCAAATTTTCTACTCCTGCATAAAACAATCGAATATTTTTTTCAATAAAATCTGGTTGCAAGATGGTGCCAGAATCTGTAAATACTATGTAATCATATTTATAACCAATGTGATGTAAAAAATAATGTCAATTACCACCCTTGGTAGGATATTTTTTCTTGTGTTCATTTGGCCTTCTGTGCAACTGACATTTCCTTATTTTTACATAATCATCAACTGTTTTTATACATTCTTCTTTGGTTGAATCATCACATAAGTAAAAGTCAAGCTTCATATATTTAACTTTTAAACATTTATCCATACACTCAGGAATAAAATCGTTCGCACACAAATGAATTAGCGCAACACTTGGCATTTCTTTTGGTAATTTGGCAAATTTTGATAATATTTTTACATTATTAAATCCAAGATCCTTCATTTTGAATTTATGATATATCCAAGTGATAGTGTGTGCCAAACAATCTGGAACTAATAATAGCAACATAAATGTAGCGATTGATAAAAAGATGATGGTAGATAAATCTTTGATATTTAACACAAATTTTATGTACAGTCAAATGGTTAATCCATAAACGATAAAAGTAATTAATCAAGTGATAATAGTAAAATTACGGATTCTCTTCTTATCATTAAAGAAATGTCTTGCTTGCTCAATTCTCGCTAACGTTATATTTTTCATTACAGAATACTTGCATTATATTTCTTTAACATTTCACCGTAGTGTGTTTTTTCATAAACTTTACTAACATGATGTAACTTTTTATTTGATATTCATTTTTTTTGATAAGCCGTTAACTCTGGTGAACCTACTAGTTTATGATGCTTGTTTTGAAAATGCTTGATGAATAAAGTGGTTTTAAATAATTCATTAATAGAGCCAATGTCAGATCATAAAGTATCTTTAGGCATAATAATTGTTTTTAACGTTTTATTTTCCAAGTATTTATTAATGACACTAGTAATTTCTTTTTCACCTCGATGGGATGGTGTTATTTTTTTGGCAATGCTAACCACATTATTATCGAAAAAATACAGTCCAGGAATTATGTAATTACTTTTAGGTTTCGTCGGTTTTTCTTCCACATTTATAACATTAAAATTTTTATCAAAAGTTACTACTCCGAATGGTTTTGGATCAGCAACTTTGTTGGCTAAAATGATTCCGCCAGATTTAAAATTTCTAATCTTGTCTGATAAATATTGAGTAAATGTTTCGCTTATGAAAATATTGTCACCTAGAATTAAAGCCACTGAATCTTTGTCAATAAATTTTGCTCCAATAGTGAATGCTTCAGTTAAACCACCAGGTTTGTTCTGAATAGCATAGTTAAGTTTGATGCCGAAATCATTACCATTACCCAAGATTTTTTTATAAAACGGAATATTATTTTTTTGGGTAATTAATAGTATTTCGTTAATGCCTAAAGACATTAGTGTTGATAAGGGATAATAAATAACCGGTTTATCATAAAGATTGAGTAAATGTTTATTTATTGCTTTTGTAATTGGATACAATCTAGTTCCCAACCCCCCCCCTAATATGATCCCCTTCATGATTAGTGTGCCTCCCTTAAATAATCTTTTAATTGCTCTTCTCATGTAGGAATTTTAAAATCAGTATGTTCTAATTTAGCCAAGATAAATGCAGAGTGTGTTGGACGTTTGCTAATTTTCTGACCTAGTTTAAGTAAATTGTTAGCATAATCATTAGTGGAAATAGGTAAACATTTTTTTAAGTCAAAACCTTTTAATTTAAAAATTTCTTGGGCAATCTCAAATCAACTTACAATTTTGCCAGAATTAGAGCAGTTATAGATTCCATATGGTGATTTTTGGTTCAACAAATGGAATATGGCATCGGCTAATGTTGAAGTAAATGTTAATCTACCAAATTGATCATTAATTACATGAATCGGTTTGTCACTAACACCTAATTTCACCATAGTATTAACGAAATTATTGCCATCACCAATTAATCAACTTGTACGGAGAATGTAATGCTTATCGCAGGTTAACACTAATAAATCCCCAGCGGCTTTAGACTGTCCATATACTCCAAGCGGCGAAAAAGGTTCAGATTCCAAATGTTCTTGATGGAGCCCGTTAAATACATAATCGGTTGATACATGAACTAAAGTGATGTTGTGTTTATTACATTGTTTGACTAAAAGTTCTACTCCGAATGAATTAGTTTTTCACGCATCCACAGTACCTTGATCTGTTTCAACCAGATCAACTGATGTGAATGCCGCACAATTAATGACAGTTGCTAGGTTTTTTCAATCTATTTTCACATAATCATCTATTGCTGTAATATCAAACGTGATATCGGTATTACTAATGTCACAAAATAGATAATTCTCTAAATTCAAACCATGATTTTGAACGTATTTTGTGATAGCTTTACCCAATTGACCATTCGAACCGATAACTAATGTTTTTTTAGCTTTAATTGGCAGCACATCTTTTAGAAAGGGATGAGCTTTATCTTGGTCACTAATGGGAGCGTTTGGATTTCATTCGCCATTTATTTTGATGGGTATAGGTCATACAATTCCTAACGCTGGGTCAGCTGGATTAATTAAACTATATTTGGTATTAGGAGACCAATGATCATCGACTAAATAGGTATAAATTGTTTCATCTTCCAATGCTTGTTGGCCGTTTGCTAATCCTCTAGGAATAAAAGCAGCTTTGGAAGGATCTAATATTTCGGTATGCACTTTACCATAAGTTTGAGAGCCTTCTCGTAAATCCACTCATACTCCTAACACTTTACCTTTAGCAATAGACACAAATTTATTGTATGGTTCAGCGTGAAGGCCACGTACAGTGCCTTTTTTTTCGTTAAAACTAATGTTATTTTGAACAATTTTAAAATTGTTCAAATCTTGGAGTGCAAGTATTTTGGCAGCTTGATAATTTTCTTTAAACCAACCACGATTGTCGTTAATCACTTTCAAGTCGTAAATATAAAGACCTGAAATAGGAGTATGTTTGATTGCCAATTCTTTATTAAATTCCATAAACTATTGACCTCGATTTTTATACATTTGTTCAACTTTTTCTTTTTGATGTTTTCAGAATCAGGGGTTATTGGCATATCATTCAACGACGCTTTTAATTTCTTCTTTTAAATTTAAATGGCTGGGTTTTCACCCTAATTCATTCATCGTTTTACTAGGATCAATTGCATAACGCAAGTCGTGTCCATCGCGATCTTTGACAAAATCAAATCAATTACTTGGTTTATTCATAACTTGTAGAATGATCTTAATTACTTCTAAATTATTTTTTTGTCCATTAACTCCAATTAGGTATGTTCTACCAATTTTACCTTTGTTTAAAATTGATAAAATAGCTGATGAATGATCATCAACATGAATTCAATCCCTGACATTCAAACCATTACCATAAATTTTGGGTTTTTTATTTTCTAAGATACTTGTTATTTGTCGTGGGATAAATTTTTCAATGTGTTGATATGGTCCATAATTATTACCACAATTAGAAATAGTAGCCTTTAGCCCGAATGTTCTAGTTCACGCCCTAACCAATAAATCACTTGATGCTTTGGTGGCACTATATGGGGAGCTAGGTAGATATGGCGATGAGTCTGTAAATTTTTGGTTCTTGGGTAAAGCGTTTAACGGTAAATCACCGAATACTTCATCAGTAGAAATATGATGAAAACGCATGTGATTGTGTCTCGCAATTTCGATTAAGTTATATGTACCTAATATATTAGTCTGCACAAATGGCGGAGGATTATCAATGGAGTTATCGTTATGAGTTTCTGCCGCAAAATGAATAATGGCTAATTTTTCTGTGCCACCTGCTATTTTAATAATTTCTTGCATCGTTTTGTTTAATGTAGATTTAGCACAAATATCTACTTTATAAAAAAATATGCGTTTATCGTCCAATAAATCCTTGATATTATTTTTGTGACTAGCATATGATAACTTATCAATAATGAATAGTTTGTTGAATTCAATATTCTTTTTGAGAATATAGCGAATAAAATTATTCCCAATAAATCCAGCTCCGCCTGTAATAATCAAGTTTTTAAAGAACATGACGAAATTATAATGAAATATTATGGTGGTAGGGGGGGGGAATGTGTAACGATTCACCGAGGAAAAAATCATTCTCATGGTTATACATACACACAAATGCCGAAAAATCAGCCTTTTTTTGTAATAAATAGTTGTCAAACGATTAAATGTTGAGATTAAAAATATTTCATTTTTTTCAAAAAAATATCGTTTTTGGAAAAACTAACTATTAGTAGGATATATAGTTAAAAAATTCATTAATTAATGTGTCTTTTCTTTTAAATCAGTCATATTTTATTTTTTATGTCTATTAATCTATAAGAGAGACTAACCAAACAATGAGCCATAACATTTATCGAATTTTAGTGATCCCACTGAGCGAATTTGCGGATGAATTAGAAACAATTCGGACAATCTGCCAGAAATACAACGTCAAAGAACAGACTAATGAATCAACCAGCGAACTCTTGATTCACTTTGATAGCATTAAATCCTGAAAAACTGTTGTGATGAAATTCAACTTGCAGTTGACACGATTGTTTTTAAAACTCACTCTAAATACACTATTATTAAAAAGACAATGAAACAAACGGTCGATCCAACTCAAGCACCAGAATGATTTTTGGCTTTTCAAAAGCAAGTATTGACTTTTCAAGAATTTACTGTTCAACAATTTAAGAAACAAGAAGAATTTAATAAAAATATGGATAAGCATCAACCAACTTGGTTCACACAATGAGTGCAAACTGATTTTAAACCACTCCAAGCTAGAATTGATAACCTGATAAAGGTTAATAATCTAAAAGAGTAATCTTTTGCGGTGAATAGTTACAGAAAAATACATAAGTTCGGTTATGACCGAACAACTGCATGATATGCAATCGGTTGTACACCATACACCCATAAAAATTACAAAGATAGTTTTAAAAGCCGTTTTTAAATGGTTTTAAACATTAGATGGTCAATCAGCATCAACAGTCCAGTTACTTATGTTAATGCCAATTCTTGCTTTGAACTCTGAAGCTTTTGCACCGTAGATTGTATTGGTAGTTAAATTGGCCACACCCGTCATATTGTTAGCACCCATACTTATTCCACTGCCAGAAAAATCTATTGAACCAACATAAACAGTGGATAGAGCATAACAATGGTAAAGGAAATTACTACCAATGGAAGTTAAATTACTTAATCCTGATAAATTAACAGAAGCTAGAGCACCACATTGGAAGCAAAAATTAATGCCAATTGAAGTTACACTAGTCATTGGTGATAAATCCGCTGAAGTTAGAAGCGAACAACCTTGAAGAAAATTATCACTAATTGCAGTTAATTTACTTAGTCCTGATAAATCAACGGAGGGTAATGAGTTACACCAGCTAAGAAAATTATTCCCAATTGCAGTCACCTTCGCTAACACTGATAAATCTAGTACAGTTAGAGCGTAATTGTCATAAAGAAAATAACTCCCAATTGATTTTACGTTACCTAACGGTGTTAAATCGATTGAAGTCAAAGCATAACATCGGTAGAGAAAATTGTTACCAATGGTATTATTGTCATTTTCTTTTAATGTTGGTAAATCAATCGAATCTAAAGCATAACATTCGTAAAGAAAATTATTACCAATTGTCGTTACATTAGTGAATTCTGATAAATCCACTGAGGTTAAGGCATTGCCACAATTTTTGAGAAAATCATCTCCAATGGCAGTTACGTTATCGTTACTTTTAAAGAATACTGCTTTTAAAGTTTGAGCGGTTTCTTCGTTAGGTGTCAAATTTAATGTACCATCATTCAAAGTGTAGGCATGGTATGTAACTGTATCGTTAATGTCTACATATGCATAGTTATTACTGTCTGTAAAATTTACTCCATAATAAGTGATAACAATGGTGTTATTTCTACCGCTTTCATCACTAGCGGTGGCTTTGAGTTTAAAAGAACCACTTAGAGATGGAACTTCATCGGAATTGTAAGTTAAAGTGTTAGTTTCTTTATTAAAAGTAAAAATATCTGGCAGGTAGCCATCGACATCAATTGTGCCTCCTTCACACTTATATTGATAAGTTTTACGATAAGGCACAGCTAATTCTCGCATCCCTTGAATGACCAATATCGTATCGACAGCATCATCAATTCGAAAAGCCCTAGAAATACTACCAAATAAGTTGCCTGCAGTTGCATTAATGGTGTAAGTACCGAACATTTTAGTATTTGGTGTGCCAGAAATTACTCCTGTAGTTGGGTCACAACTCAAACCAGGTGGTAGATCAATTGCACGATAGGAAATGTCTGTAATTTTCGTCCCTGCACTAGTTTTGCAAGATAACCTATCGGTGTCAGTAATTTTTTTGCCAATATTACCAGAGATATTTTGTCCGCCACTAATGATTAGCGAATTGGTATTATTAACATTTCTTGAATTTCCGATGGCATAACCAATGCCAATGCCACCACCAAGACCAAAAATTGCTGCAATAGCGATTAATGCGATTTTGACTTTATTACGGTGTTTGGCGTTTTCTTTTTGAAATTTTAGTGGTTCAGTTTTACTTTCCATGATTTACTCCTTAAGAATACTAACGATGTTAAAAACAAGATTTACCCCGTTTACGGATAAATCTTGTTTTGCGAAGTAGGAGAAAGACCAAATTTAGTGCTCAATGCACTAGCGGACTTATCCCCCCCCGTTTATCTATTTGCATATAAGAATTATAAAGCATGTAATTGAAGAATTAGCAATTGACTCAAAACATAAAGAACAAGAACAAGTAATGCTTGCATAGCCCATAGCCCATATAAATAATTAAGATAGATATTTTTAATGAAACACTTGTATAATCTTAGTGTAAGAAAGTGGGAGAAAGTGGTAGATGATATTTTTAGGAACTTATAAGCATACACTTGATAACAAAAATCGTTTGACTTTACCGTCAAAATTTATTGCTAAGTTACCTGAAAATATTTATTTAAGTAAAGGACTTGATGGTTGTTTAGAGATTAGAACTCCAGAAGAATTTACTAAACGTTATGAATATTTAAATCAATATTCAGAAAACAAACGTGATAGTCGAAATGCTGCACGTATCTATTTTGCTAACTCTCATGATGTAGAAGTGGATAAGGCTAAACGCATCCTTGTGCCACCTGAATTAATCACTTCTGCTGGTCTTACAAAAAATGTGGTAATCATTGGGGTTGGCAATAAAATTGAAATTTGAGATGAATTGCAATACAGTAAATTTCAAAAGCAAACTACGCCAATGTACGAAGAGATTGTTGAACGGTTAGATGGACAACACGAGTAGTTTGCATACCCCCGTTTTATTAGTAGAAGTAATTCAACTAATGAACATTCAGCCTGACGAGATTTATTTAGATTGTACTGGTGGTTTAGGCGGACATAGTCAGGCTATCTTGGATAGATTGAGTGAAAATGGTCGATTAATTTGTATTGATCAAGACCAAACGGCAATAGCACAACTGCACAAACGATTTGATCATGACAAGCGAGTAATGATTATTCATGATAACTTCACAAATATTCTGACTATTGTCCGTAATCTTAAACTTCATCAAGTTAGTGGGATTTTATTAGATTTAGGTGTCTCTAGTCCGATGTTCGATGATCCACAAAGAGGCTTTAGTTATCACCACGAAGGTAGATTGGATATGCGCATGAATCAAAACCAAAAATTAGATGCTCAGTTCATTGTGAACAAATACGATGCGATTCAATTAAATAATATCTTTAAAAGTTATGGAGAGATTTATCATGGTAAGGGTGTTGCTAATGCCATTGTGGAATATCGCAAACACAATTTAATCACTACCACAACTCAACTAGTGGATGTTATTAAAGGGGCGCTTCCACCAATTAAATTACACATGAAAAAACACCCTGCTCGCAATTATTTTCAAGCATTACGTATTGCGGTTAATGACGAATTGCAAAACTTACAAAAATTTCTTAAAAATGCCTTTACTTTGTTAAAACCACAAGGAAGATTAGCGATTATTACCTTTCATTCACTAGAAGATCGGATTGTTAAACAAGCATTTGTTGCAAAAAGTACTAGTCAAATCCCTAAAGAAGTACCCATCACTAGTGAAGTAATAGATTATCGTTTAATTACAAAACATCCTGTTATTGCGACAGAACAAGAAATTAAAACTAACCGTCGTGCACGTAGTGCCAAATTAAGAGTAATTGAAAGGAAATAAAATGTTAGATAAGCATAAAACTATCAAAGTAAATATCAAAGATGAAAACGAATGGATTGAAAAATTAAAAGTTCAACCTACCGTTCGGATTGATCTTGATCATTTAACTGATGACTCACCGAAAAGCAATCAAGGAGAATAACGATGTACAAATTAAAAAATGTTTATGCCACTATTTCGTTTGAGCGTAATAAAATCAATTTATTAGTAGTTGAATGTACCCACAAGCATCAAACTAATTGTTTGTATTACAATAGTATTGAACATGATTATTTGGATCAAAATGTGGTTTTCCTAAATCATGATAATTTAATTGAAAAATTACGAATACTTATCAATGGTGC